>JAAYFG010000077.1 GCA_012728335.1 Tissierellia bacterium
AGGGCTTGATGCAGATTATGCCTATGACCTCAGAAGAAATATGTGGAAATTTGTCAGAAGATATTGAAAGTATGGATATGAGCGACCCTGAAACTAATATCAAATATGGTGTTTATTATATAAAACAACTACTTGATAAGTATGAAGGCAATGTTGAAGTGGCTTTAGCGGCTTATAATGCTGGTATGGGCAATGTGAAAAACTGGTTGGAAAGTACGATAAATATTGAAGATTTTACTAATAATGTTAATATAAATGAAACAAAAAACTATATTAGCAAAGTGAATAAAGGCAGAGATATGTATAAATTGCTATATGATGATTTGAAAATTCAATCTCTATTTAATGGAGATAATAATATTAAAATAATGAACGATATAAAGGCATTGCTTAAAGATGTGAAGACGAAAGTAGGTCAATTGATGTGAAAAGGCGTTATTTATTTATAGCTTTAGCGTTAATTATGATGTTAACAGCTTGTTCTAAAGAGCCTGAAGGTAATGAATACGTTGAGATGGACAAATCTAATCTATCTGTCGCACCTAAAGAGGGTGGGGAAATAATAGTACCTATTAAAAATATTGAGACGATGAATCCGTTACACACTTCAAATAATTACTATTACAATTTTTCAAAGCTTATATTTGATGAATTGTTTCAATATGATGATGAGGGGAAAGTTACTCCTAATTTAGTTGAGTACTATAATTTATCGCCAGATGGTCTAATTTTATCTGTAACTTTAAAAGAAGACGTCAAATGGCATGATGGAGCAGAGCTTACTACCGAAGATGTAAAAATGAGTTTTGATGCTTTAAAGTATTTAGAGCCATCAAACCCTAATTATAAATATTTGGAATCATGTGTTGGAAATGGATTTGAGTTTGATATAAATGAATTTGCTAAAGCAAAGATATTTGATAAGCGAAATATTGACTTCATATTTGACAAACCATATGTAAATCACTTAGAAATGTTGGTTTTCCCAGTATTTCCGTCGCACTTATATTCTGCAGCAGCGTTGCCAACAGATGATAAATTCCTTCCTATAGGCACAGGTCCGTATAAATTTGAAGAAAAAGAGGCTAATCAATTCATCAAATTGGTAAAAAATCCAGAATATCATAGTAAACAACCTTTTGTTGAAACTATTATCGGTAAGTTCATTGATGATTCTGAGCAAGCGATTATTTCTTTTGAAACGGGACAATTAAATGTGACAAAGGACAATGGTAGCTTTGGATGGAGTAAATTCGAAAGCAATACTAGAATTAAGTTCGAAGAATTCAATACTACTGAATTAGAAATAGTTGCGCTTAACACTTCTAAATCTAAATTTCAGGGAGAAGTGGGAAGAGCAGTTAGAAAAGCTATAACCGAAGGGATTAATAAGCCTAGAATTCTAAATAGAGTTTATTTAGATAAAGGCGTCGAAACATCTTTTCTAATAAAGCCTAATCCTAGACCTCAATCAGATTCACAAAAGACTGAAACTTATGGTGAAAGATTGTATTATAGTGATGAAAGAGCCAAAGAAACCTTAACTGATGTCGGATTTATAGATATTAACAATGACGGTCTATTAGAAGATGAATTAGGTAATACTATTGATATTGGTGTAAAAACTAATAGCCTAAACAAGAACAGACTTTTAACTGCAGAGTTCATAGTAGAAGACTTAAGGGCAATCGGAATAAATGCTTATTTAGATTTTGAGATTCTGAATGTAGCAAAAATCACTAAAACAGAAGAAGAAAATGAATTTATATCATTTAAAAACCAAATTCAAAGCGGAGATTACGATTTAGCAATTTATGGTATCAATGTATCTGAAGTAGTGGATTTAACCAGTATGTTACATAGTAATTCCATAGGAAATGGAATGAATATAGCAAGGTATAGCGATCCGGAAATGGATTTGTTATTGGAAAAAACAAAAGTCCGTTCAGATGATGAAAAAACACTTCAAGAACTTTATGAAGAAGTGGGTGCTCTATTTTATAGAGACCTGCCTTATATACCACTACTGTTTAAAATGGATGCCATTTTGATTGACACGAAGATACAAAATGATATTAATCCAATTAATTCCAATTGGTATAGAGGTTTTAGAAATGTATTTATATTAAAGCATGAACAAAAATAATAATAACCTATGATTAAATTAGATTTTTTATCAGTTTAGTCATAGGTTATTACTTTATTGTGTTATAATATTTATTGGTAGGTGGTGGAATTATGCTTAAAACATTTGAAATAGGTAGATTACCTATTAAATCTTGGGCAAGTGAAGTTGAAGAAGATGCACTTAAACAAGCAGAAAATCTTTCTAATTTAGAGCAGGCGTTTAGTCATATAGCTTTAATGGCAGATGTACATGTTGGTTTTGGAATGCCAATAGGAGGCGTTTTAGCTACAAAAAACTACATAATACCCAATGCAGTAGGTGTTGATATAGGTTGTGGCGTAATAGCGGCTCGCACTGATGTCTTAGTCTGTGATGCTAAAGAAGACAAGATACGGAATGTAGTTAATGAAGTGCATAAAACGATACCACTTGGATTTAAAAAGCATAGAGAACCAATTTATTGGAAAAAGTTCAATAGCCCACCAAAATCCACTATAATCTTAAATGAAATTGAAAATGCAAGTTATCAATTAGGTACACTAGGTGGTGGAAATCATTTTATGAGTATGGAAAGTGGAAGTGATGGATATATTTGGATAATGGTTCATTCAGGTAGTAGAAATTTTGGATACATGGTTGCTAATCATTACAATAATATTGCGAAGTCCCAGCAGGACAATTTAGAATTAAAAGATTTGGCTGGATTTTCTTTGGACAGTGAACTCGGTAGACAATATCTTGAAGATATGAATTATTGTTTAGATTTTGCTAAAGAAAATAGGAGGCGATTGTTAAATAGCTTTTATACTATATTTTCCAAACACTTTGATACTGATAAATTAGATGACATAATTGAGTGTCATCATAATTATGCAGCATTGGAAAACCACTATGGAGAAGAAGTCGTAGTTCATAGAAAAGGTGCTATTAATGCAGAACTAGGTAAACTTGGAATTATTCCTGGTTCAATGGGAACCTCTTCATATATTGTAGAAGGCTTAGGAAATGAAGAAAGCTTTAAATCTTCATCGCATGGAGCAGGACGGATAATGTCTAGGAATGAAGCTAACAAAAATATTGACAGGGCAAGTCATAGAGAAGTTATGAAGGGGATAGTATATATTGAATCGAAAAACCTAGATGAATCTCCGATGGCATATAAGGACATTGAAGAAGTTATGGATAATCAAGTCGATTTAGTTAAGAAAAAGGTAAAGCTATTTCCAATGGGAGTAGTTAAAGGGTAAGATAACATAGTAAAATACTAAGAATTAACATTAAATAATACTTATTATCATTTGCCTTAAAAGGTTGAATGTAAAATAAATTTTATGTTAAAATAGTATTAATTGTTGTAAAAAAGTGATATCATATTATTAGTATGTAAAAAAATAATCATAAAAGAGGTGGAATTTTAATGAAGATGAATAATCTTTCTTTCAAAGGCGGTACGCATATAAAAGACTATAAAGATCTTAGTGCAGAAAAAGCAACTGAAAGAATGGAAGATCCTAAGATTGTACATATTCCGCTTGACCAACATATTGGTTCTGTTTGTGAGCCGTTAGTTCAAGTAAATGATGTTGTAAAAATTGGTCAAAAAATTGGTAGCTCTAGTGCTAGTTTAAGTTCAGATGTGCACTCAAGTGTATCAGGTGTAGTTACTGCAATTGAGGAAATGTACACAACAGATGGAAGTCTTTCCAAATGTATTACAATCGAAACAGATGGACTTAATGAAGTAGATGAAAGCATCAAACCTATTGAGAATTTCAAATCCCTTTCTTTTGAAGAGAAATGTGATTTAATCAAAGGTGCTGGAATAATTGGAATGGGTGGAGCAGGATTCCCATTACATTCAAAACTACAAAGCGCTGTAGGAGCAAATATTGACTCAGTTATTTTAAATGGTGCTGAATGTGAACCATATTTAAATTCAGATTACAGAGTTATGTTAGAGAAAACCGTTAACATAGTTGAAGGTCTTCAAATAATCAAAGAGATGTTAAACGCAGAAGCTGGCTATATTGCAATTGAGGATAATAAACCTAAAGCAATAGACGCTTTTAATGAAATTGCAGACAATTACAACAATGTTACTGTAGCTTCATTGGTTACTAAATTCCCACAAGGTGACTCAACTAGAATAGTTAATGCTGTAACTGGTAGAAGAATTCCTAGTGGCGGAAGAACATCTAATGTTCAATGTACTGTTACAAATGTTGGAACTGTAAACGCTTTATATGAATTGGTGAGCGAAGGCAAGCCAGTTTACGAGAGAATAGTAAGTGTTACAGGACAAGGTGTAAAAGAGCCTAAGAATCTTATGGTTAAAGTTGGTACTTCAGTTAAAGACGTTATAGAGTACTGTGGTGGATTCAATGATAATGCTAATAAAGTATTATCAGGCGGACCTATGACAGGTAACACAATTTTTGATTTAGATGCACCTATTACTAAATCAACTACAGGTATAGTTGTACTTACTGAAGATCTAGAAGATACAAGATTAGAATCACCTTGTATTAAATGCTCTAGATGTATCGATGTATGTCCACAATTCTTAATGCCAAATATCATTAATGCGGCAGTTAATAAAGAAAAATATGACTTAGCAGATGAACATGGAGCTAATGATTGTATAGAATGTGGAAGCTGTAGCTATATTTGTCCAGCGAAGAGAAAATTAACAGAGTCTATCGCTTTAGCTAGAAAAGAAATCAAACTTAGAAAGAAATAATTGGAGGAGATTTAAGAATGGAAAAAACAAATGTAAATTCTGAAGCTTCTGCGATTTTAAGTCCTAGATTACAAGTTTCAAAGTCGCCACACTTAAAAGATAAGGAATCTACTACAACTGTTATGTTAGATGTAATTATCGCTTTATTACCAGCATTAATTGGTAGTGTGTACTTCTTTAAAATGAAAGCACTAATTTTAATAGCTATCAGCGTGGTTTCATGTGTTGGTTTTGAATTATTATCACAAAAGATAATGAAAAAACCAGTGAGAATTTCGGATTTATCAGCAGTAGTAACAGGTCTTTTATTGGCATTTAACTTACCAGCTAGTTCACCAATATGGTTACCAGTTTTCGGTGCGTTCTTTGCTATAGTAATAATAAAAGAAGTATTTGGCGGTATTGGTAATAACTTTATCAACCCTGCACTAGGAGCAAGAGCAATATTAATGGCTTCTTGGGGAGCAGAGATGACTAATTATATTAACCCAGACGGAATGAGTACGGCAACACCACTTCAAATCATTAAAAGTGGATCTGCATCACTACCTTCTTTACAAAGAATGGCAATTGGTGATGTAGCAGGTGTTTTAGGTGAGACATCAGCTGTATTATTAATCCTAGGTGGTATTTACTTATTGGTAAGAAAAGTAATAAACTGGAGAATTCCAGCGATTTATATAGGTTCAACAGCAATTATGTTAGTTGCTTTGGGAATTGACTTTAGTCTACTTCCAGCTGAACTACTAAGTGGTGGATTAATGCTAGGAGCATTTTTCATGGCTACAGATTATGTAACATGTCCTGTGACAAATAAAGGTAAAGTGGTATTTGCACTTGGTTGCGGTATCATAACTGCCATTATAAGAGTACTCGGCAATATGCCAGAAGGTGTTTCTTATGCAATACTCATAATGAACACTTCAACTCCACTAATAGACAAGTTTACAAAGACTAAATTATTCGGGGAGGTTAAAAACTAATGAAAGATATAGTTAAAATGGGTGTAACCCTATTCCTTATTTCTGCCATTGCAGCAGGTGTACTTGCTTTCGTAAATAGTATAACGGCTCCAGTAATAGCTGAAAATGATAGAGCAGCAAGTTTTGGCAAATTCTTCGAAATATATGGTGAAGAAAATGTAGATGACTTTGCAGATATTGATGAAGCAAAGGATGAAGAAATTAAAACTGCATATCCAAATATAACTCAAGTACTAGAAGCTGTAAAAAGTGACGAAGTAATTGGTTATGTAATCAGTGTTAAATCAAATGGTTACGGTGGAGAGATGAACAACGTTATAATTATAAATGCTGATGGCTCAATCCAAGGTTTTAGAAACTTAGGAAACGCTGAGACACCAGGATTTGGTAAAGTAGTTGAAGAATCATCTTTCTATGATAGATTTGAAGGCAAATCTGCTATTGAAGGTGAAATCACTGCAGGTAGTGGAACAGATGCAAATTCAATTGAAGGTATTTCGGGATCTACATTAACAACTAATGGAGTTTTAAAAGGTGTTAATGAAGCTGTTAGTGCCTACAATGATTTTCTTGTAGAATAAGGAGGTTGTTTAAGTGAAATTATCAAAAATTTTATCTAATGCGATATTTAAACAGAACCCTATATTCGTACAATTAATCGGATTGTGTTCTGTACTAGCTGTAACTACTAATGTAGTAAACAGTTTATCAATGGGAGTAGCAGTTACTTTTGTATTAATAATGAGTAACGCAGTAATTTCTATATTTAGAAAAGTTATTCCTAAAAACATAAGAATTCCAATATTTATAGTTATAATTGCAACATTCGTAACACTAGTTGAAATGATACTACAAGCTTTCGCGCTTCCAATATACAACGCGCTAGGTATTTTCTTACCACTTATAGTTGTAAACTGTTGTATCCTTGGTAGAGCAGAAGGTTTTGCATATGACAATAAACTTATTCCATCTCTAGTAGACGGATTAGGAACAGGAATTGGTTATACCATCTCTGTTCTTATGATGGGTGCAGTAAGAGAACTACTAGGAGCAGGTACACTTCTTGGAATGACAATTATTCCAGAGTCTATACCTAAAATTGGAGTATAAGTTACACCAGCAGGAGCTTTTATACTTTTAGGTTTCCTAGTTGCTTGGTTTAAAGCTATGGTTAATAAAAGAGAAGCGTAGAAAGGGAGGAAAAAAATGGATTCAATATTTAAAATACTTATTTCCACAATTTTTGTAAATAACTATGTTTTTGCAAAATTCTTAGGAATATGCCCTTTCTTTGGAGTTTCAAATAAAACTGAAACTGCTACTGGGATGGGTATCGCAGTAACATTCGTAGTTGTAATATCATCGATAATAACTTATGGTATTCAATATTTAATATTAGAAAAATTTGGACTAGAGTATCTACAAACAATAGTATTTATATTAGTTATAGCATCACTAGTTCAATTCGTAGAGATGGCAATCAAGAAATTAAGTCCTTCACTTTACAATGCGATGGGAGTATTCTTACCATTGATTACTACTAACTGTGTTGTACTTGGAGTTGCTGTACTTAATATTCAAGAAGGTCTTACTCTAATCGAAACTATATTCAACGGTTTAGGCGCGTCAATAGGTTTCTTCTTAGCACTAATACTATTAGCTGCATTAAGAGAAAAACTGGAATTAGCAGATGTTCCGAAATCATTAGAAGGTATTCCAATAGCACTTGTGAGCGCTGGTTTAATGGCATTGGCATTTACTGGCTTTGCAGGCTTAGTATAAAGGGGGCAAATTGAATGGATACATATATTTATCCTGTATTAGTTCTAGGACTATTAGGAGGTTTATTTGCAGTCTTATTACAAATTGCCTCAAAAGTTTTCGAAGTAAAACTAGACGAAAGAGTAGCAGCAGTATTAGATGCACTTCCAGGTGCTAACTGTGGTGCTTGTGGGTTTCCAGGTTGTGAAGGACTTGCAAATGCGATAGTTGGTGGAGATGCAGCTGTAAATCAATGTCCAATCGGTGGTCAAGCAGTAGCTGATAATATAGCAGATATCATGGGCGTAAATGCTGGCGAAATGGTTAAAGAAGTCGCTGTTGTTTTATGTAATGGTACTTGTGAACATGCTAAAGATAAATACGAAACTAGAGAAATTTTAGACTGTAGATTGATGGTTGACTTAGCAGATGGACAAAAAACTTGTTCATACGGATGTCTTGGTGGCGGAACATGTGAAAAAGTTTGTGACTTTGATGCAATCAGAATCATAGATGGCATTGCAGTAATAGATGAAGAAAAATGTACTGCATGTAAGAAGTGTATTTCAGTATGTCCTAAGAACTTAATCGAATTAGTTCCATATTCAGCTGACACTATTGTTAAGTGTTACTCGAATGATAAGGCTAAAGACGTAAGAGTTAATTGTTCTGTAGGTTGTACTGGTTGTGGTATTTGTGAAAAGAATTGTCCAGAAGGTGCAATTACAATAGACAATTTCTTAGCTAAAATAGACTATGATAAATGTACTAATTGTGGCGTTTGTGTAGCTAAATGTCCTTCAGCGTCTATTCATTCTCCAGATATGGAAGAATTAAGAGCAAAAGAAGAAGCTGAAAAAGCAGCTAAGAAAAAAGCAGCTTTAGAAAAAGCAAAAGCAGCTAAAGAAGCAAAAGCTAAGGCAGAAGCAGAAGCTAGCGCAAAAGCTGAAACTGAAAAAACTGAAGCATAATAAATAATTGAGCTGGAGTGTTTAATACATTCTAGCTCTTTTTTTATTGTTATTGCGAAATGCCTTAAAATTTGAGTTAAAAGTATTTATACAACTTTGCAAATGGTAGAATAGTAGTAATAAGAGAATATAAAATATGGTTTTCGAAATTTGAATTCTATGTGAAATGCCTTTTACTTAATAGCTATAAATGATATAATACATAGAGTTACGGGAGGACCAAATGAAAAAAGGCGATGTGATTTTAATAATTGGAATAGTGCTTTTCAGCCTAAGTTCCATTTTCTATATAAAGAATTTTTTGAATCGTGATACAGATACTAAATATCTAAGTGTTCAAGTAAATGGGCAAGAAATTAATGCAATAGATATATTAGATCCTGACAATGATCAGGAATTTGAAATAAACACAGAGTATGGCAAAAACACAGTAATCATTGAAGATGGATACGTGCGTATTAGAAGTGCAAATTGTCCTGATCAAGTCTGTGTAATTCATAAAAAAATATCTAAAACAGGTGAAACGATAGTTTGTTTGCCTAATAAATTAGTATTAGAAATCAAAGGTGATAATAATGATGAAATTGAAATTGATTCTATTAATAAATAAAGAGAATAAGTATGAGTAAAAATTTAAGAATGGTCTTTATAGCGCTTTTGGTCGCATTGGGAAGCACAATAGGATTGCTTGAAAGCATTATCCCCATTCCGATTCCACTTCCTGGAGTGAGACTAGGATTATCCAATATAGTAGTTTTAACAACAATTATAGTTTTTGGATTTAAAGAGGGAATAGCAGTATCGCTATTAAAAAGTGTAATCTTGATGTTTCTAACTGGTTCTGTATCTAGCTTCCTTTATAGTTTTGTTGGGGCTTTTTTAAGTAGCATAGCAATGGTTATTGCGTATAAATACTTTTCAAATATTTTTTCATTGATTGGAGTCAGTCTTTGGGGTGCGATATTCCATAATATAGGGCAAGTTTCTGTGGCAGCTTTCATTGTGCAAAATGTCATGATATTTACATACTTACCTTTTTTACTTTTGATAGGTATATTTACAGGTGTTTTTGTAGGCAAGACTGCTGAATTCATTAGTGAAAATTTAAGAAGAAACTATAGTGTAATTTTTAAGGAGAAATAATGAATAAAATTGTATTAGCATCAAAATCACCTAGAAGAAGTGAAATACTAGGTAAATTTGTTGAAAACCTGATAATTGATAGCTTGGAGATAGATGAAAAAATAAACTTGGAATTTAGTCCTCAAGTTAATGTGATGTCCTTATCTTTAGAAAAAGCTAGTGGCATATCAAAGGTTTATCCTGAAGACATAGTAATTGGATCTGATACCATAGTTTATTATGATGGAAATATATTAGGTAAACCTATTGACTATGAAGATGCATTTAAAATGCTAAGATTACTTTCAGGAAAAACTCATAGTGTATATTCTGGATATGCAATTTTGAAGTCATCAGATAATAGAAAAGTAGTAGGATACGAAGAAACAAAAGTTAAATTTAAAGAACTTACAGACGAAACGATAGAAGACTATTTAAATACTGAAGAATATAAAGGCAAAGCAGGAGCATATGCAATTCAAGGCTATGGCGCTGTGTTAGTTGAAAACATTACGGGAACTTACGAAAATATAGTAGGGCTACCTATTAGCTCTATAGATAGAGATTTGAATAGAATATTCGATTACAGTTTATTAAAAGGAAATAAATAATGGACTCTTCTAATTCTAAATGTGATAAAAACTATATGATAAATGATTTGCCAATTTGTGATAGGCCACAAGAAAAGCTACTAAAACTTGGGATAGACTCCTTAACGAATGCTGAACTCTTGGCTCTTATAATAAGAACTGGTAGTAAGAGAGAAAACGCAGTTATGGTATCTCAACGAATTCTAAACAGTAAACAGATAATAAGTAGAGAAAATAGTGGTGATATCTGTGATGGATTAGGATTTTTAGCCAGTGCTTCACTTGAAGATTTGATTTCAGTTGAAGGAGTGGGAACGGCTAAGGCATCGATGATACTTGCTGCGGTAGAATTAGGAAAGAGAACCGCCATGAGAAATGTTTTTTCCATGGTTAAGATTCATAGTCCTATGGATTTGGTAAATATAGTTATGGAAGAAATGAGATGTCTAAATACAGAAGTATTTAGGATAGCATTACTTAACACAAAAAAAGAATTAGAGTACATAGAAGAGGTTTCATCTGGTACAATAGATAAGACGATAGTACATCCAAGAGATGTGTTTAGAATAGCGATAAATAGAAATGCTCATACTGTAATTTTACTTCATAATCATCCAAGTGGTGATTCTAATCCTAGTCAAGCAGATATAATGCTTACTAGCAGACTGGTTGAAGTTGGGAAAATTATAGGAATTGAAATAATAGATCATTTAATTATAGGAAATGGCTGCTATTATAGCTTTTTAGAAAATAGAAAAATATAACGGTGAGATAATGAGAGAGCTAAAGAAATATAGAGATAGAATAGTATTAACTGCAATAGTAATAGTACTTCTTTTAGTAATAGGATTTACTAGTGGTGGAAGGAAAGCCTTAACGACCGTTGAAAGAGTCGTAGGGGATATTTTTTCACCGGTTATGACTGGTGTTGCCTACGTAGGTAATGGGATCAGTCAAACTATTGATAGTGTAGTTGAAATTCCTTCTTTAAAGTCAACAAATGAGTATTTAGAGTCTGAAAATACTCGATTAATGGATGAAAATTTAAGATTAAATGACATTGTTGCTAGAACTGAATATCTAAAAAACGAGTATGAAATCACTAAAAAACGTAATGATGATTACGTAAAAGCAGATATCATAGGAAAAGAACCAGGAACTTGGTTTGATAGATTCATCATTAATAAGGGAATGAACGATGGAATTAAAAAAGATGATACCGTAGTAGTTGGAATTACTTCTGCTACTGACAATGTTGTAGTAGAGGGATTAGTAGGTAAAATAAGTGAAGTTGGAGATAATTTCGCGAAAGTAACTACGATTTTAGAAGAATCCAATAGTGTGTCATTTAAAAATATTAGAACACAAGACTCGGGAATATTATATGGCTCCCAAGACAATATGCTAGAAGGTTATCTGTTTTATAATCAAGCAGATATAGTCGCAGACGATAGACTATATACTTCGGGTATGGGAGATGTTTATACAGGAAATATTTACATTGGGAAAGTTCATAATGTAATAAGTGATGATCAAGATATGAAAAAGAAAATCATCGTATCTCCTGATGTAGACTTTAAAAAAATATACAGGGTATTTGTAATAAAAAGTGAAGTGTATACAGATGAAAGTAATTAAAAACTTATTATTCATATCAGTAGCATTTATTTTACAGGCTTCTTTGATGCCTGTATTTGAATACAACAATGTAGTACCAAACTTCATATTAGTCCTTGTGATACTAATAGGGATGAATTTCAATAAGTATACTGCTGCAGTGAATGGAGCAGTATTTGGACTTTTAATAGATATATTTTTCTCACCTGCTCTAGGTGTAAATACACTAGTTTTAGGTGCAGTTGGATTTATTTGTGGAAGTGCAAGTGAATACTTAGTAACTGATAATTTGCTCAGCTTAATTCTGTATATGATTGCTGGAACTATACTATATAATTTATTTAGCTCAATAGTCATAAGAGTTTTCATTGACACTATTTCCATTAGATATATTTTCTCTAAGATTTTTTCTATGGAGATAATTGTGAATATTGCTATGGCTATAATGGTGTTTTTGTTAAAAGGAAGAACCTTTATATACAGTTTTATTAATGAAATAGAAGGAAATGATGAATACGATGAAGCATAGAATCACTTTTCAAAAAAGACTTAAAATGGTTAAGTACATAACTGCGACTCTTATGGTGATCCTTGTATTGACCTTAGCTTCATTGACATTGGCGCAAGGAGATTACTATAGAACTCTATCTACGAATAAACGTGCTAAAAACATATACGTAACTGCAAGTAGAGGAGAGATAAGAGATAGAAATGGTTTGTTACTAGCAGGTAATAAGCCTATGTTTACTGTGCAATTAATGAAAGATGAAATAGATTTAAAGACTAAGGATGAAAAAAACTTAGCGATGACTAAGCTTATTCACGTTTTGGAAAATGATGCAGTTAAGTATCTGAATGATTTCAATATAGTTTTAAATTCATATGAGTACGAAGACAATAGTGATTATTTGAAAACCGATACTAGTCCTTTTGATAGAATTGTAAGTATAGTTCAAGAAAATGAATTACTACCTAGGATATTAGATAAATACTACTTTAGTGAAACTGATAGCGGAAGATTTTTATATCTTCCAGTAAAAAATGCTATAAATGCTTTGGAATTTAAATCAGTAGAAGTTCCTGTGAAAGTGGATTTTGACGGTGGTAAAGTTGTATATAGTTTTAAAGAAGACGTAAATTTAAACTTATGGTTTAAAGACCACTTTATGAGCCCTGATCTACCTCCTAAAGAAGTTCTTATACAATTAATAAATGAAGATCAAATTACTATTATAAAAAAGATGATGGAACACCCTATTACTAGAGGATTAATCTATGAAATAGTAAGTGAGTCAGGTTTACAGGAAAATATAGTTTTAACTCAATACTCATATTTATTTGAACAAGAATACCTTTCTGCAAAAAGAACATTTATGAAAGCAAATTCAGAAATAAGCATGAATTCCACAGCTGAACAAGATTTTGCTGTTATGTTTAGAAAGAACTCCTTTAAGAATCTTTTGATTAAGGATATAGGAGAGGAACAAGATGTAATTCCAGTAGAGGAATTATTAAAGATATTAAAACATGATAAATTAGCAGAGAAGATTAATTTCGAGAATGCCAGTGGCGTTGTCGTACTTACAAATGAAGAAGAAGGCATCTATGATACAGAAGCATTGATAGATGAGATAATCAATATTACTCTGCATAATAATAAATTAGAAGAGTTTTTGTCTCTGACAGGTATTCCAGCTTTGGCACAATCTCAAATGATAGAGGATGGAATTAACACTAAGATATCCATAGCAAATGGTTATGAATATACTTCAATAAATGGGCTAAATCAATGGCTAAAAGATAATAAAGTAGAAAGTGGAACTTCTGCTCAAGATGCTTTTGCTCAAGTTGTAAAAAAATATGACTTAGATGAAAGCTTATCAAGATATGAAAAATTAGGCGTACTGAGTATCTACAATGAAATAAATAAGCAAGGTCATTTAGCATATGTTCCAATAAACTTTGCATATGGACTTAAGAATGAAACAGTTGCTAAAATTGAAGAACAATTTTCTTATTTCTCTGGTTTTAATATTTCTGTAGAGCCTGTTAGATATTATCCTAATGGAAAGGTTGCTTCTCACGTTCTTGGATATATAGGGAAAATATCTCAGTCTAGTGAGATAGAAACATATGTTAACCAAAGAGGATACTTACCAAATGCGTTAATAGGTAAAACTGGAATTGAAGAAAGTTTTGAGAAAGAATTAAATGGTACTAGTGGTAGGAAAGTTGTTGAAGTTGACTCCATAGGAAATACAACTCAAATACTGGAAGAAACACAACCGATTCCTGGAAACAATGTATATTTATCAATAGATTTAAAACTACAAGAAGCTACTGAAAAAATATTAGAAAGAAATTTAAAGACTGTTCAAAGTGGCGGTATTTATTATAGCGAATGGGGCGACTACCAAGTAACGACTAGTAAAATGAAAGGTAGACCTTATGTAAATGCCACATCTGGAGCAGTAATAGCAATTGATGTTGAAACTGGTCAAGTATTATCTATGGCTAGTTATCCTTCATATGATCCAAATTTATTTGCAATGGGGATTTCCAATGCAGACTGGGAGAGTTTAATTCCTGAAGACGAACTAAACCCACTTGCACCTAGACCACTTTATAATGTTGTTACTCAAACTGCTATACAACCAGGTTCAACATTTAAGATGGTAACTGCTTTGGCAGCACTAGAAAAAGGTTTGAGTCCTGAAACTACTATAGACGATGCTGGTTACGTTGAAATAGGTGACCACACATTTAACTGTTGGCTATATAAACAACAACAACAATTTCATGGTAGAGAAAATCTTTATGGAGCACTAAGAGATTCCTGTAACTATTATTTCTATACATTGGCACTTGGTGAAAATCAGAGAACTGGTGAAAAAATAGAAGTTAAATTAGAAATAGAAGATATAACTAAAACTGCTTCTGACTTGGGATTAGGTGAAAAGACAGGAATGGAAATATATATTCCTGCGGAAGCTGCTTCTGGAGTTCCAAATCCTACGACAAAAACGGAAACTACAAAATCTATGTTGAGAAGATGGTTAGACAACAATATCTCTAAATACTATATAGGCATCGAAGAGTTTACAGATGAAAAGAAACAGACATTAGTAAATGAAATAGTTGGTTGGATAGACTTAGACTATGAATTGACGAGATCTGAAGTAGTAAATGATTTAATGGCAATGGAATTGGAACCTGAGAAAAGATTAGGTGGACTTTCAGAGGGTTTAGCAGATAGAATAAAATTCAGTTATTTAAATCAAGCTAAATGGACTATTGCAGATACTTTAAATATCACAATAGGACAAGGAGAAAATGCATATACATTGGCTCAATTAGGAAATTATGTCGCTACTATTGCAAACGGTGGTTACAAACATAAACTTAGCCTGATTAGCAATATTAAGAACTACAATAACTCTAAAACAATACATGAACAAACACCTAACTCTGAAAAGATAGATGTAAAAGATTCAAATAATTTTAATCATCTAATGAAGGGGATGCACTTGGCTTCAAAGAGTGGATTAAATAAGCAGGTATATAGTGATTTTCCTATTGATGTAGGAATAAAAACAGGTACTGCTGAAAAAAGTGGTACTAATCCTATAACTGGGGATACGTACGACAGTTATTCTTATCAAGTTGGATTTGCACCATACGACGATCCTAAAATTGCTGTAGCAGTAGTAATGTTCCAAGGTGGAGATGGTTCTAACTGTTCTCCAATAGTAAGGGATGTAATAGCAGAGTATATGGGACTTACTAAGACAGAGGAAACGGATGTGCTACCTATAGAAATGGAGATTACAGAATAATGAGTAAAACTATTATAGTTACTTCAGCGATAGGTGGAGTTGGAAAAAGCTCTATTTCGTCTCTATTAGCTTTAAACTTATCCAAGGATAAGAAAGTATTAATAGTAGATGGAAATAACGGCAGAAGAACTCTAGACTTGATTTTTAATATGGAAGATGACATATTCTATACTATTGCTGATTATGACAATGAAAGAGTAGAAATAGAAGATATATTTTATGAAGTAGCAGATAGATTGTTCTTACTATCTGCTACTCAACAATTTAATAGAACAAATATAGTTGATGTGGTAGAGAGAATAAATGGAAGTGTAGAATTCGATTATATAATAGTTGATTTACCTTCAGAATACTATATTGAGCAGTCAGATAAATTCAAGGACTATACGACCTTATTAATAAGTGACTTATCAATTTATTCAATAAGATCAACAGAAAATATTGTATATCGCTTAAAAAAGAACATGAATTTTAACTATAGGACCATATTAAACAGAATCACTGAAGAAGAGAAAAACAATTTAGATAGAGATACTGTGGAAGAATACAATGACTATAATGATTTGAATATAGTGTCATTACTTCCTAAGAATGAAAAACTGTTTAGTGGTATTTACGAAGGTGGATTATTGAACAGTGAAGAAGACAAGTATATTTCACTAATTGATAATATTATTGAAAATATCGACAATGTGGAAGATAATTATTTAGATTTTAAGAACTATAGATTTCAGAAAAGCTTTTTTAAAAGACTTTTCAATCGAGATTAGGAGATTTTATGATAGATACTAAAAAACTAGACTATGTTTTAAAAAGAGTGAATAAACCTGCGAGATATATTGGGGATGAAAGAAATTCAGTAGAAAAAGATTTCAACTCTGTGGATGTAAGGTTTGCTTTTGGATTTCCAGATGTATATGAAGTGGCAATGTCGCATTTAGGAATGCATATACTATACAATTTAATAAATGATAGAGATGATATGCTGTGTGAAAGAGTATTTGCTCCTTGGGAAGATATGGAAAGCTTAATGCGTGAACACAATATACCTCTATATGGACTGGAGAGTAAAGAAGAAATTATAAACTTTGATGTCTTAGGTTTCACCCTGCAATATGAAATGAGTTATACAAATATATTAAATATGATGGATTTAGCTAAAATACCTTTTAAATCTGTAGATAGAGACGAAAGTCACCCATTGATAGTGGCAGGAGGTCCTTGTGCTTATAATCCTGAACCTTTAGCAGAAATCATTGATTTATTCATGATAGGTGAAGGTGAAGAAATAATAGTTGAAGTCTTTGAATTATTAAAAGATTGTAAAATGAAAGGTCTTTCAAGAGCAGAGTTTTTATTATTAGCTTCACGTATCCAAGGCGTATATGTGCCTTCACTATATGAAGTAGAATACAATGAAGACAAAACTATTAAGTCTTTTGAGCCAAGCGTAGAGTCAGTTAACCCAATAGTGAAAAAACGCTATATAAGCGATGTAGAAGCTATGTATCAAATGGATAGAGTAATAGTTCCTTTTATTGAGACTGTTCACGATAGAGCAGTTTTAGAAGTATTTAGAGGATGTACTCATGGATGTAGATTTTGCCAAGCAGGAATGATTTATAGACCTATTAGAGAAAAATCTAGCGAGTTATTATTAAAACAAGCAGACGATCTTATTGCTTCAACAGGCTATCAAGAAGTTTCACTTTCTTCACTAAGCTCATGTGATCACACTGAAATAGACAAAATAGCAGTAAATTTAATGGATAAATATGTAGATGAAAAAGTGGCTATTTCATTACCATCACTTAGACTGGATTCCTTTTCAATAGACTTGTTAAAGCAAATTGAAAAAGTAAAGAGGACAGGCCTTACTTTTGCACCTGAAGCTGGAACACAAAGACTTAGAGACGTTATCAACAAAGGTGTTAATGAAGAAAACTTTGTAAACGCAGTATCTAGTGCCTTTGAAAATGGTTGGTCAAGAGTTAAGTTATATTTTATGGTAGGATTACCAACTGAAACAAATGAAGATTTAGATGGAATAAAGGATATGTCTTATTTAGTAAGAGATTTGTTCTTCAATAGAAATAAAAAGGATATTAGAGGAAATCTACAAGTTGTAGCTAGTGCTTCATGCTTTGTACCTAAGCCTTTCACTCCGTTTCAATGGTTTAAACAAAATACGGCTGATGAGTTTTATGAAAAGTTGTATTATACTAAAGACCAAATTAAAGAGAAAAAGATAAAATTCCAATACCATGATCCTAAATTAAGTATACTAGAAGGTCTAGTAGCTAGAGGAGACAGAAGAGTTGGTGAAGTTATTATATCTGCTTGGGAAAAAGGATGTAAATTTGACGGTTGGTCAGAATTTTTCCAATATGATAAATGGATTGAAGCCATGGAAGAAAATGATATAAGTTTTGATTTCTACAACTTTAGAGAGAGAAGTTTTGATGAGATACTACCGTGGGACTTTATAGATATAAATGTGAGTAAAGCATATTTACAAAAAGAGTATGAAAATGCAATCGCAGAAACTGTAACTCCCGACTGTAGAAGAGGATGCAATAACTGTGGAATAGAAGATTGCGAGATGTGGAGCGTGTTCAGATGAAATTGAGACTAAAGTTTAATAAATGTGGTAATTTGAAATTCATTTCACATCTAGATTTGATTAGATTATTTCAAAGATCATTTGCCATGGCGAATGTACCCATAGATTATAGTGAAGGCTTTAATCCACATCCTAGATTTTCAATAGGTAATCCATTGCCATTAGGTATAAATAGCGAGTGTGAATATATGGATCTTCAATTAAGAGAAGAAGTAATACCGGAAGAAATCGTTGATTCTTTGAATAGGGTATTACCTAAAAATATTAAGATATTAGGATATTCACTAGAGAATTTAGACAAAAATGTATCTAGGATAATAGAATATGCTTTATACGAATTCACTATCTATGATTATGATAAAAAATTTGATGACATAGATGAATTTAATACGAAAATCAGTATATGGCTTGAGAATGATGAAATAAAAATAACGAGATTTCGTAAGAAAAAAGGTAAAAAGACAGAAATAGAAGAAAATATCAAAGAATATTTAGAGAGTGTCCAAGTAGTTTCGTACGAAGATGAATTAAAAATTGATGCAATTATTAGAAATGGTGCTGAAAAATATTTAAAACCAGAGCTCTTCTTTGAAGCATTAAATAGAGATTTGGAATTAGGTATCGATTTGAACTCTGTATATATTAATAGAGTCAATTTATTTGATGAGAACATGGAAGAAATAATTTAAAGGTGAAAGCATTGAAATTTCAATTCATAGAGAAAACTAATAAAGATGTTTATATAATAGGAATAGTTGATAGTGATAAATTAGTAGAAATTACTATCTTTGACAATTCCCATGAAAGCAAAGTAGGAAATATCTACAGAGGGCGAGTAATTAATATAGTTAAAGGTCTAAAAGCTGCTTTTGTAAATATTGGTCTAAAATCGAATGCTTATCTATATTTAGGTGATGACAGACTAGAGGAAATTAACGAAGGAGAACAGGTAATAGTACAAGTTTCCAAAGATGAATTTGATCAAAAGGGAGCAAAGGTTACTACTGAATATTCATTGAGGGGCAATCATATTGTACTTATGCCTTTTAATAGCGATATCAAACTTTCGAAGAAGATAAAGAGTATAGATAGAAGACGAGAATTGTTTACACTTGCCAAAGAAAATAGTAATGGATTTGGATTAATTTTAAGAACTTCATCAGAATTTGCACCTGAGGAAGATATTTTAAAAGAATTGAATTGTTTAATTGAGGAGTTCAATAGAATTGAGGATAGCAGAAATTTTATTCCTACTCCAAAACTAGTTAGAGCTAAAGAGGGAAATAGAGAAATAAGTATTAATGCTGATGTAGATTATGTTATTACTAATGATAATGAACTATATCAAAAGATTAAACAGACTAATCATGGTGATAGAGCCAAATATGATGGAAGATTTAGTATCAGGTATTCAGAAAAACTTTATACTACATTTAAAAGCCTCTTTGATAAGAAAATTGAATTACCAAATGGTGCTCAAATAGTAATTGAGAATACTGAAGCAATGAACGTAATAGACGTAAACTCCAAAAAGTATTTCGATGATTATGATTTGAACAAGACCATATTAAATACGAATAAGAGTGCAGCAGAAGAAATACTAAAACAGATTGCACTTAGAGACCTATCTGGTATAATCATAATAGACTTCATAGATTTCATAGATTTGAACGAAAAGAAAGAATTTCTTGAATGGTTCACAGAAGAGTCTAAACTGTATAATAACGCTCCTAATATCTTGGGATTTACGAAATTAGGACTTATGGAAATGACTAGAAGAAGAAGTATTAACTCACAATTTATAAAAGAGCGTAAAATTGACGATTTATGGTAAGTTTTAATTGACTTTTATATAATGTAGTGATATTATATGAAGTTGTAAGCCGCTCATTTTAAGGTCGAAATCTCATAATGTGTGAGTACCTTATATGGCGAGTCTAGATAAGAGGAGGTGTCTTATTGATGTATGCAGTAATTGAAACAGGTGGTAAACAATACAGAGTACAAGAAGGCGATGTATTGAGAATCGAAAAAATTGAAGCAGAAGTTGGATCAAAAACAGTTTTTGATAAAGTGTTACTTTTTTCTGATGGAGAAGAACTTAAAGTTGGTAACCCATATATCGAAGGAGCGGTTGTGGAAGCAACAGTTGAAGATCAAAACAAAGCTAAGAAAATTATAGTTTATAAATATAAAGCTAAGAAAAACTATAGAAAGAAACAAGGTCATCGTCAGCCATATACAGAAGTAAAAATTGGTAAACTGGCATAATGATTTCTGTTTATATCTATAGGGACAAGAACTCATCAATCAAAAAAATTGAAATGACTGGACATGCAGACTTTGGATTCCGTGGTGATGATATAGTATGTGCAAGTGCATCATTTTTATCCTATACACTACTAAATTATTTAATAGAAGTATTGGAGTTAGACGAAAGTCAATTACATTATGAAATCAATGAGGAATTACCATATTTTCTTATTGAAATCAAGAACGATGAGAGTGCCGAAAGGGCAAAACAAGGATTAGAATTTTATGAAATAGGGATTGTATCTCTAGTTGAACATTATAGTGATAATGTAGATCTTCTATACAGGGAGGTGTAGAGATGTTAAAATTAAATTTACAACTTTTTGCTTCCAAAAAAGGAGTAGGTAGCTCTAAGAACGGTAGAGATAGTGCTGCTAAAAGACTTGGTGTGAAGAAAAGTGACGGTACTTCAGTATTAGCTGGAAACATTCTAGTTAGACAAAGAGGTACAAAAATACATCCAGGCGAAAATGTAGGTAAAGGTAAAGATGATACTTTATTTGCATTAATTGATGGAGTAGTAAAATTTGAAAACAAAGGTAGAGACAAAAAACAAGTTAGTGTTTATGCAGTAGCTGAATAATTTTGTTTGAAAGATATGGCTTTATTTATAATGCTATATCTTTTTTGTTTTTTATGGTAACAAATTGTTTACACATTTCAAAAATTCAACTAAAATGTAGTATAATATCTGTAGAAGTGGTATTATGATTGATATATATAAGATAGAAAAGAAGGTGAATCAATGTTTATAGATACTGCGAAGATTAACGTTACTGCTGGAAAAGGCGGAGACGGAGCTGTTGCATGGAGAAGAGAAAAATTTGAACCTGCAGGAGGTCCAGCTGGTGGTGACGGTGGAAAAGGTGGTTCAATTATACTGACTGCCAGTGAAGACATCCATACACTTATGGACTTTAGATATAAAAGAGTATATAAGGGACAAAACGGTGAAAATGGTAGATCCAAAAAGCAATTTGGTAAAGACGGTGAAGATATAAGATTAAAGGTACCTGTGGGAACATTAGTCAAAGATTCATCTACTGGTACAGTTATCGTTGACTTAAGAGAAAATAATCAAGAATATATTATTGCTAGAGGTGGCCGTGGTGGTAAAGGTAATGCCAAATTTACGACTCCTACTAGACAAGCTCCTAAATTTGCACAACCGGGAAGAAAAGGTGAATCGCTAGAAATAGTTCTGGAACTAAAACTACTAGCTGATGTTGGCTTAGTAGGATTTCCTAATGTAGTGAAATCATCATTGTTATCAGTGATTTCAGCTGCAAAACCTAAAATTGACAATTATCATTTTACAACTCTTCAACCTAATTTAGGAGTAGTAAGAGTAGCTGATGAAATGAGTTTTGTGGTAGCAGATATACCTGGCTTAATCGAAGGCGCATCAGCAGGAGCAGGATTAGGACATGAATTTTTAAAACACGTGGAAAGAACTAGATTATTGATACATGTAATAGACGTATCGGGTTTTGAAGGTAGAGATCCTGTGGAGGACTACTATTTGATAAATGAAGAACTAAACAGCTATAACTTGAGTTTAGGGGATAAAGAGCAAATCGTCTTTGCAAATAAAATGGACTTACCGGGTGCTGAAGAAGGATTAGAAAAACTGAAAGCGGAATTAGAACCAAAAGGCATTAAAATATTTGATGGTTCCGTTGCGACTACGAGAAATCTTGAGCCTATGCTTTATTATGTATGGGAAAGATTAAAAGCTAATCCAGTAAAATATGAAACATATGATGAAGAATATGTTGAAGTAGAAACAATAGCAGAACCAATCACAGTAGAAAGAATCGGAAATGACTATATCGTTGAAGGAGATGAAATAGAATATGTATTGAATTCTATTAACTTTGAAGACAATGAGTCAATTAAGTATTTCCAAGATATGCTTAGGAAAAAAGGTATTGTAGACAGACTTGAAGCATTGGGAATACAAGAGGGCGATCCTGTATTCATATGTGATATGGAATTTGAATTTATACCGTAGGAGGAATTATGTTAACAGGCAAACAGAGAAGTTATCTAAAATCACTGGCTAATACTTTGGATCCAGTAGTTCAAATAGGTAAAAATGGATTGACAGATTCAGTTATAGAATCTATAAACGATGTATTAGAAACTAGAGAACTAGTTAAGATTACAGTATTAGATAACAGCCCAGAAGGAGTAAAAGAAATCACTAGCGAAATACTTGATAGAACAGGAGCAGAATTTGTTCAATCTCTAGGCAGTAAATTAGTGATTTATAAAGAATCAGAGAATAATAAAAAAATAGAACTTGTGTGATAGATATGAGAATTGGAATCTTAGGTGGTACTTTTAATCCTATTCATAACGGTCATTTATTATTAGGTGAACTAGTTAGAGAAAAGGAGTCATTAGACACCATTATCTTTTTACCAACTGGAAATGCGCCTCACAAGGCAAATATAGCTCCAAGTGTAATGAGATATGAAATGGTCTCTATTGCAACTGAAGACAATGATAATTTTGTAGTTTTAGATATTGAAACTAATAGAGAAGGATATAGCTTCACTATAGACTCTATAAAGATTATTGAAAATATGTATCCCAATGCTGAACTGTTTTTCATCATAGGATTAGATACATTATTTACATTGCAAACTTGGAGATGTTTTGACGAAATTGTGAAGAAGACGTCATTTTTAGTTGCACCACGTATGAGTTATCACGATGTTGACGTTGCAGATATAAAGTTACAGACTGAATATCTAGAAAATGAATACGATGCTCATATAAAAATAGTTAAGACCAATCTATTTGATTTGTCTTCGACGGAAGTAAGATATAGGATAAAAAATAATCTTTCCACTAAATATATGATTCCTGAAGGAGTAAGTAAGTACATTGAAAGCAAGAGACTATATAAATAGTGACAATAATAAATTGTTGATTGAAAACATTGGAGAAAAGCGATTTAATCATACTATTAGAGTCGTTGAAACAGCTGAAAAATTGGCGAAATTCTACGAAACAAATATTGAATCTGCTAAAATAGCTGCATATTTTCATGATTGCGGTAAGTTTCTAGACAAGTCTCTAATTTGGAGCAAAGCTGAAAAATATGGACTTGATATAGAAGATGAGATGAGACAATCTCCACAAATTATACATGGTTTTTTAGCTGCAAAGATTATTGAAAATGATTATGGTATAGAAGATATAGACATTCTAAATTCCATAAGATATCATACTACTGGCAGAACTAATATGTCTACTTTAGAAAAGGTTATCTATATTTCCGACTACATTGAGCCAGGACGTAGTTTTGAAGGTGTTGAAATAGTAAGAGACATGATATACAAAAATCTTGATATGGCGCTTTACACGGCGTTAAATCAAACGATAAACAATTTAATAGTAAATGATATATATATTGCAAAAAACAGCTTTTTAGCTAGAAACTATTATTTACTAGAATACAAGAGGTAAAAACAGATGAAAAAAGCTTTTAAAAGAACGTTCCTTATTACATTAATTTTAATAGTAGTGTATTTTGGTTCGATTCTACTATTCTTTACTAAATCTCATGGAATGAATTTCTTTTCAGGAGAGAGTGGAGAAAATGGAAACAGTACGTCAATTCTGATGTTAGGAGTGGATTCTCTTAATTCAAATGATGGTGGAAACAGTCGTTCAGATACTATGATGCTATTAAATTACAATAAGGGATCTAATACCTTTTCAATAGTATCAATACCAAGGGATACGAGAACAGTAATACCTGGTAGGGCAAATAAAGAGAGAATCAATCACGCATATGCTTATGGTGGCGCAGAATTATCTCTCCAAGTAGTAAATAATTTATTAGGTACAAATATAAAAAATTACTTAGTAGTAGATTATGGCTTAGTAGAAAAAATAGTTGATGTAATGGGTGGAGTAAAGGTAGAAGTACCACAAGACATGCACTATGAAGATCCAACTGCAAATCCACCACTATATATAGATTTAAAACAAGGAGAACAAGTTTTAAATGGTGATGAATCACTTCAATTATTGAGATTTAGAGGATATCCAACTGCTGATTTAGGCAGAGTACAAGTTCAACAGGCTTTTATGTCATCTTTTTTAGGAAAAGTAAAAAGCCCATTGACTGTTGCTAAATTGCCTTTATTGGTAAAAGCATATGGAGAAAACTCAAATTCTAATGTGAGTTTAAACACATTATTTAATTTATTTATGGGTTCATTAAAAGTTTCAGATGATGGTATACAAGGGTATACATTACCTGGAGAGCCACAGATGATAGGTGGAGTTTCATATTTTATAAACTATGATCAACAGTCACGAGAACTGATAGATCAAATTATGAATTAGGAGGAATATTTTGGATAAAGTACAGGAAATGTTAGATATAATACTTAAAGCTTGTGATGATAAAAATAGTATAGACACAAAAGTTTTAGACATAAGTGAAATGACTAGCATTGCAGATTATTTTGTAATAGCAAGTGGTAATTCTTCATCTCAAGTTTCAGCGATAACAGATGAAATTGAAAGAAAAATGTCTGAATCTGGTTTTGAGCTTAATAATAATGATGGACAAAACAGTGCAAGATGGATTATTTTAGATTATGCTGATATAATCGTGCACGTTTTTCATAAAGAAGAAAGAGAGTACTATGATCTAGAAAGATTGTGGGAAAGGGTTAATTCTAATAATATTGAGGAGGATGTACAATGAAAGTTTTACACACAGACAAAGCACCAGCAGCAGTAGGACCATATTCACAAGCAGTTCAAATAGGAGATTTAATTTTTACTTCTGGACAATTAGCATTAGTTCCAGAAACAGGAGAATTAGTAAATGATGATATTCAATTAGCAACTAGAAGAAGCTTAGATAATATCAAAGCTATTTTAGAAAATGCTGGATCAAGTTTAGAAAAAGTTGTAAAAGCAACTATTTTCCTTGATGATATGGATAATTTCGGCAAAGTTAATGAAGTTTACGGAGAGTATTTCTCAATTCATAAACCAGCAAGAAGCTGTGTTCAAGTTGCTAAATTACCTAAAGATGCAAAAATTGAAATTGAAGTAATAGCATCATTATAATATAAAATTGAATAGGGACGAAGATTGATATGAACAATAAATGTGTGAAAAATTATTTAACTATAGGTTTTTTAGTAATAGCCATTATAATTGTTATCATTTTTAGACATTTTGCTAATAATAATACAAATGAAATAAAAATGGAAATTGATTCTTCGAACGATATGATAGTTGAAAATGAGTCTGAACCCATTGAAGAATCAGAAGAGGATATATATATTCACATTAGTGGTGAAGTAAAATTTCCTGGTCTGGTGAAGTTGAAAAATGGGTCTAGGCTCATTGATGCTATTGACAAAGCCGGTGGATTGAGTAGTGAAGTAGACTTAGATAGAATTAATCTAGCTATGGTTTTAGAAGATGAGCAAAAGATTTATATACCAAATAAAGATGAAGAAATTGATGAAGATTTAGTAGATAATGAAAGCTCTTTAATTAATATTAATACTGCTGGAAAAGACAGACTAGTTTTAATCCCAGGAATTGGTGATAAAACTGCTGAGAAAATTATTCAATATAGGCAGGAACATAGATTTTCTAGTATTGAAGATATAAAAAATGTTCCAGGTATTGGAGATAAAAAATTTGATGAGATGAAAAATTATATAAGGTATTGAGGTGTTTGATATGGTAGACAAAAAAGAGTTTTTAGATAATTTTAATATTATACTAAAAGCAAAATATGGGAAGAATATATCTAATGCAAATGATATGGAAAAATACCAATCTCTTTCAATGACTATTATTAGCTTATTATCTGATAAGTGGGAAGAAACTAGAAAATCATATAGTGGAAAAAAACAGGCATTTTATTTTTCTGCAGAATTTTTAGTAGGTCGTTCACTGGGGAATAATCTAATGAACTTGTCAGTTGAAGATGAAGTTAAATCCATATTGGAAGAATTGGATATTGATATAAACAAATTAGAAGAATTAGAAGAAGATGCAGCACTAGGAAATGGTGGCTTAGGAAGATTAGCTGCTTGTTTTATGGAATCTGCTGCAACACTTGATTTACCACTTACTGGATACGGAGTTAGATATAGCGAAGGTATTTTAAAACAAAAATTCGTAAATGGTTTTCAAGTTGAAGAGGGAGATAATTGGACTAGATTTGGAGATCCTTGGTCGTTGAGACAAGAAGGAGATGCTCAAATAGTTGACTTTAGAGACTATTCTGTTAAAGCAATTCCATACGATATGCCAATAATTGGATATAAGTCTAATAGCATTAACACATTGAGATTATGGCAATCTGAGGCAATCAAAGAGTTTGATTTCAAGAAATTCAATAATTTTGAATACGATAATGCAATTGCTAATAAAAACAGGGCTGAAGATATAACTAGAGTTCTATATCCAAATGATGAGCAAAGAGTAGGTAAAGTATTAAGACTTAAACAACAATACTTCTTCTGTTCAGCATCAATAAAAGATATACTTAAGAAATATAAAGAAGAACATGGTTCATTAGATGATATTGAAGACAATATTAGAATTCAACTAAATGATACTCATCCAGTTATTGGAATTTCAGAATTTGTGAGAATTATGGTCGATGATGAACAACATGAAATAATTGATGTTCTTGCTACAGCAGAAAAGATATTCTCTTATACTAATCATACAATATTAGAAGAAGCATTAGAAAAATGGAGTGAAGATATAGTTAATGAAGTTAATCCAAGAAATTTAGAGATTATTAAAATTATTGACTCATTCTTAATAGCTGAATTAAAGTCTAAGAAGATTAGTGAAAAAGAGATAAATGATATGAAAATCGTTTCAAACGGTTTAGTTAGAATGGCTAATTTAGGCATCTATTTGTCTCATACGATAAATGGAGTTGCAGAACTACATTCTGAAATCCTAAAAAATGATGTAATGAAAGTTTGGTACCAATACTATCCTCAAAAATTCCAAAACAAGACTAATGGTATAACTCCTAGAAGATGGTTACAATTATGTAATCCAGAGTTAACAGAGTTCATTACAGAACTATTAGGTAGTGATAGTTGGACATCAGATTTATCAAAACTTAAAGAATTAGAAAAATTTGTCGATGATGAAGAAGTCCTTACGAAATTAAATGACATCAAACTTATGAAAAAAGTTCAATTGGCTGAGTATATAGAAGAGGTTGAAGGAATAAGCATTAATCCTAATTCAATTTTCGATGTTCAGGTTAAGAGAATTCATGAGTACAAGAGACAATTATTAAATGCTTTCAATATCGTGCATTTATACTTTAAACTAAAAGAAAATCCAAATTTAGACATAGTTCCAAGAACATTTATCTTTGGTGGAAAGTCTGCTCCAGGTTATTTTAGAGCAAAAGCGATCATTAAATTCATAAATGAAATAGCTAGAGTAGTTAATAATGATGTTGAAATTAAAGACAAAATCAAAGTAGTTTTTGTTCAAAACTATAGAGTTTCATATGGAGAAAGAATTTTCCCTGCAGCAGATTTATCTGAACAGATATCAACTGCGGGTAAAGAAGCAAGTGGAACTGGAAATATGAAATTTATGCTTAATGCCACTCCTACTATTGGTACATTTGACGGTGCTAATATAGAGATAGTTGAAGAAGCTGGAGAGGAAAACAACTTCATATTTGGAGCTAGAGTTGAAGAGCTAAATGAGATTAGAGATTCTTATCAGCCAATGGAATTCTACTTTAATGACGATGACTTAAGAAGAGTTGTAGATTCACTTATGAGTGGTATATTTAAAGATGATGATACTTTCCAATTACTAGATATTTATAATGGGCTTACCACGACTAATCAATGGAATAAAGCCGATCAATACTTTGTAATGAAAGACTTTAGAGATTATGTAGAGACTCAAGAAAAAGTAGATATGGAATATAGAGATAGAATGAATTGGGCAAGAAAATGCTTAATGAATTTAGCTAATGCAGGTAAATTCTCTTCAGATAGAACTATTCAGGAATATGCTGACGAAATCTGGGGTATATAAAAAGAAATATGAAGAGACTATGGTCTCTTCATATTTTTTAGAAGGGATGTGAAGTGATGAATATACTTATTAAAAATATTGATATTTTAGATTTATCAATAGATGATAAAGTCATCAGAAACTCTAATTTAGTAATTGTTGGAGATAAAATTAAATCTATTGGAGATTATGATAAGGAAGTCAATTATGATAAAATAATAGATGGTACAAACAGACTAGCTATGCCAGGATTAGTAAATGCTCATAGTCATTTGGGAATGAGTGTGCTTAGAAACTATGCTGATGACTACGATTTAAACGTTTGGCTTAATGATTATGTTTGGCCAGCTGAAGCTAAATTGACAGACGAAGATATATACTGGGGAAGTTTGTTAAGTATGGTTGAGATGATACAAACTGGTACGACTACTTTTTGTGATATGTATTTCAGTATGGATAAAGTAGCAAGAGCAACTGATGAATCAGGCTTAAGAGGAGTACTGACTAGGGCGATTACAGATATTGGTGGCGGTGGAGACGAAAAATTTAATGATATGATGGACTTGGTATTGGAATATAAGAACAATCCTCATGACAGAATCAAATTCTACATATCTCCCCATGCAATATATACTTGCAGTAGCGAACTTTTGATGAAGTGTAGAGATGCTTCACTTGATTTAGATATCCCTATAAACATTCATATGTCTGAGACGTTAAAAGAAGTGAAAGACTCCATGGCGTCAAATAATATGACTCCTATAGAATATATTAACAGTCTAGGAATGCTTGATGCACATATTATAGCAGCACATTGTACTCATATCACTGATGAGGAAATAGAAATAGTAAAAGACAAGAACTTTTATCCTATATATAATCCGACTTCCAATTTGAAACTTGCTAGTGGTTTTACTCCAATTAAAAAGATGCTTGAGAGTGGAATGACTATTGGACTTGGAACAGATGGATCATCAAGTAATAACAATCAAAATATGTTTGAAGAAATTCATATAAGTTCAATAGTAAATAAAGCTGTTGAAATGAATCCAAAGTGTATAAGTGCAGAAGATTCACTTAGATTCGCTACGATTAATGGAGCAAAAGCCCTTAGACTTGATGATATAGGTGAGCTAAAAGTAGGAAACAAAGCAGATATCGTATTGATTTCTTTAGATAGTCCTCACATGGTTCCAAGATATAATGACGTTTCATCACTTGCTTACTCAGCACAAGGCTCAGATGTAGAAACGACAATAGTGAACGGAGAAATCCTAATGGAGAACAGAGAAGTCAAAACACTAGATGTGGAAAGAATAAAATACGAAGTGAAAAAAATAAGTGAGAAATTAATGACAAGTAGATAATATTGTTTACTGTTGAAATTAGTGGTATAATAAAAAAAATTAGTTTTAAGAGGAGTTAATATGAACAAGGAAAGAGTATTTAGTGGAATTCAACCATCAGGCTCTATTACTATTGGTAATTACATTGGAGCTTTAAGCAATTTTAAAGAATTTCAAGATGATTTTGATTGCCTATATTGCATCGTTGATATGCATTCTCTTAGTAATGAGCAAAAACCAAGTGAACTTAGAAAAAACACATTAGATTTATTGGCATTATATCTTGCTGCAGGACTTAACCCTGAGAAATCAACTGTTTTTATTCAATCACATGTGCCAGCTCATGCAGAATTACAATGGGTACTAAACTCAGTAGTATCAGTAGGTCATTTAGAACGTATGACTCAATATAAGGACAAAGCACAAAAGCAATCTGGTTCAATACCTGCAACACTACTAAATTACCCAATACTTATGGCAGCAGATATTTTATTATATCAAGCTAAATATGTGCCAGTAGGTGAAGACCAAAAACAACATATTGAAATAACTAGAGATATAGCTGAAAGATTTAATTATAGATATAGCGATACATTTGTATTACCAGAAATTATTTTAAGTAAATCAGGCAAGAGAATAATGAGTTTACAAGATCCTACTGTAAAAATGAGTAAATCAGATGAAAATCCTAATGGTAGTATCAGGCTGTTAGACAGTCCAGACGATGTTAGGAGAAAACTAAAAAGAGCAGTTACTGACTCGCTAGGAAATTTTGATTACAATGATGAGCAATTGGGACTTAAAAACTTAATAGACATCTATTCAGCTTTTACTAAAGAAACTGTTGAAGATATAGTTAATTTCTACAAAGATTTGGGATATGGAAGATTCAAATCGGATTTAGGAGAAATAATAGCTGAAGAAGTTAGAGATATTCAAGTAGAATACAATAATTACATTTCTGACAAAGCACAACTTGAGAAAATATATAGAGAAGGTGCTGAAAAAGCTAGTTATATGGCTGAAAAAACTTTAAGAAAAGTTTATAAAAAAGTTGGTTTTGTTGCTAGATAGGAGGTTTTGCCAATGAGTTTAGGATTACCTAATTTAATAACAATATTTAGAATAATACTCGTTCCAGTATATTGGATCGTATTTTTAAATATTGAAAACGACAGAACTCTTATTTGCAGCATCATTTATCTTATAGCAGGTGTATCAGATTTCCTTGACGGTTATATTGCTAGAAAATATGACAAGGTTACTAAACTGGGAATGGTATTAGATCCGCTTGCTGATAAATTGATTACACTTTCAGTACTTGCAAGTTTTGTGATTTCTGGAATCATACCAGCTTGGATACTGTATTTTATGGCTGGAAAAGAAGTACTTATGGTGGTTGCAGGAAGTATAATGTATTTATCTAAATACAATTTTGCAATTCCATCAAATATATTTGGTAAATCAGCAACGGTATTACTATATGTTTATGTTGTCATGCTAATATTTAGACTGGAAACCATTGCTAATTTCACATTGCAAATAGCAATAGGAATGAATATAGTGGCTTTTATAAGCTATTGTTATACTTTTATGAAAAAGTTTTTAGCGAGAGATAAAAATGCTGTATAGTTGACAAAATAACAGTCATAGAGTATACTGAATTAAGAAAAAGCATAAATATCGAGGAGTAGACTATATAGAAGTACATAGAGAGTCAATGGTTGGTGGAAATTGATTATTTCAGTAGTTGAATGTTGCGGTATTGCTTACCTAAAGGTCGGATGATCCCGTTAAAGATATGAGAGCGAAAGCTAAATTAAGGTGGTACCACGATTCCTCGTCCTTATGGATGGAGGGATCTTTTTTATTTATAGAGGAGGAAATAATGGAGAATATATCAAAAACCTATGATCCAAAGAGTTTTGAAAAAAGATTATACAACTTTTGGATGGACAATAATTATTTTAGGGCAGAAGTAGATGAGAATAAAAAACCTTTTACAATCATAATGCCGCCCCCAAATGTTACTGGGAATTTACACATTGGTCACGCTTTAAACAATACATTACAAGATATTTTGACTAGATGGAAGAGAATGAGTGGATATAGCGCATTATGGCTTCCAGGTACAGACCATGCAAGTATTTCTACTGAAGTTAGAGTAGTAGATAAACTGAGACGTGAAGGCAAGAGCAAAGAAATGCTAGGCAGAGAAAAATTCCTTGAAGAAGCATGGGATTGGACTCATAAATATGGAAATACTATTACTACTCAATTAAAAGAGCTAGGAGTTTCTTGCGATTGGTCTAGACAGAGATTTACATTAGATGAAACTTCTAATAATGCGGTATATGAAGTATTTATTAGACTTTATAATAAAGGGTTAATATATAGGGGACATAGGATAATTAACTGGTGCCCAAACTGTGGAACTGCACTTTCAGATGCGGAAGTTGAACATGTTGAAACAGAAGGACAAATTTGGTATTTCAACTATCCATTAGTAGATGATCCTAATAGACATATTACGATTGCTACGACTAGACCAGAAACTATATTAGGTGACTTGGCAGTTGCAGTAAATCCAGATGATGAAAGATATAAAGACCTAATAGGCAAAATGGTATTATTACCACTTCAAAATAAAGAAATTCCTATAATAGCAGATGATTATGTAGATATGGAATTTGGAAGTGGAGCAGTAAAAATAACTCCTTCTCATGATGTTAATGACTTTGAAGTAGGAGAAAGACATAATTTAGGTCAATTCATTATTTTAGATGAAGATGCTAAAATAAATGAAAATGGTGGCAAGTATTGCGGTATGGATAGATATGAAGCAAGAAAGCAAATCATAGAGGATTTCAAAGAACTAGGACTGTTCAATAGAGCAGAAAAACACAACTTAAGTGTAGGACACTGCGACAGATGTGATACTGTAATTGAACCGTTACTTTCTGAGCAATGGTTTGTATCTATGAAAGAAATGGCTGAAAAGACACTTAAAGAATTTAATGAAAACCATTCTCCTAAATTTTATCCAGATAGGTTTTCTAAGATATACACACATTGGTTAGAAAATATTAGAGACTGGACTATATCGAGACAATTATGGTGGGGACATAGAATTCCTGTTTACTATTGTCAAGATTGTGGAGAAGTAATAGTATCTAAAACTCCACCAGAAAAATGTTCTTGTGGAAGCACTAATATAGTTCAAGATGAAGATACTTTAGATACATGGTTTTCATCAGCACTATGGGCATTTTCCACTCTAGGATGGCCAGAAGAAACTGAAGATTTAAAATACTTCTTCCCAACAGATGTACTCGTTACGAGTTATGATATTATCTTTTTCTGGGTTATAAGAATGGTATTTTCTTCACTTGAACAATTAGATGAAGTTCCTTTTAAAGACGTATTATTAAATGGACTAGTTAGGGACGATCAAGGTAGGAAGATGAGTAAGTCTCTTGATAATGGTATTGATCCACTTGAAATTATTGATCAATATGGAGCAGATGCTCTTAGGTTCTCACTTATTACTGGGAACAGTCCAGGAAATGACATGAGGTTTTACCACGAAAGAGTTGAAGCAGCTAGAAACTTTGCTAATAAACTTTGGAATGCATCTAGATTTGTACTGATGAACACAAATGAAGATACTGAAATCTATAATATTGAGGATATAGAATTAAAAACAGAAGATAAGTGGATATTGACGGAACTTAATCATACGATTAAAGGTATGAATTCTAAATTAGATAAGTACGAAACAGGACTTGCAGCGAATGATATATACAATTATATTTGGGATGACTATTGTGATTGGTATATAGAGCTTGTGAAGCCAAGATTGTATTCAGATGATTTAGAAGAGAAAAATAGGACTATATCAGTTTTAGTTTATGTATTAGACAAGATATTGAAACTATTACATCCTTTTATGCCTTTTATAACAGAGGAGATTTACCAACATCTACCAAATCATGGCGAGGCATTAATCATTGCAGATTGGCCTGTATATGATGAAGATACTATTTTTGCTGATGATTCTGAAGGAATGCAACTTATTCAAAACATTATAAAGAACATCAGAAATATAAGAGCAGAAATGAATATTCAAAACTCTAAGAAAACTAATACGATAATTTATACTAATGATGAATTTACTAGAAATGCAATTGAAACGAATAAAAATCATTTAATTAGCATGGGATTCTCTGAATCTGTGAATATAGTTAATAGTAAAGAAAACTTAGGAGATGAATATGTTTCACTTGTAGTAGACAAATCAGAAGTTTATCTGGCATTAGCTGAATTAGTTGACTTTGAACAGGAAATTGCTAGACTTGAGAAAGAAAAAGCGGATGTTATCTCTGAAATAAAAAGAGCAACTGGAAAATTGAATAATGTTGGATTTACAAGTAAAGCTCCGGAACACGTAGTAGAAGAAGAGAGAAGTAAAAAGAAGACATATGAAGAAATGCTAAAAAATATAGAAGAAAGAATTACTAAACTTAGTGAGAGTAGATAAATTATGAACTATAATGAAGCAGTTAATTATATAAATGATATTAGTAAATACGGTTCTGCTAAAGGACTAGATTCTATAGGTAGACTGTTGAATGCTATTGGAAATCCTCATGAGAGATTGAACTTTATTCATATTGCTGGAACCAATGGGAAAGGTTCCAATGCTAGCTATATTGCAAATATGCTAGTTTCTGGTAAATATGTAGTTGGAAGTTTTGTTTCTCCTTATTTAGAGAGGATGAATGAGAGATTTCAGATTAATCTAAATCCCATGTATGACGAAAATTTAATCAAATACACTGAAATTATCAAAAAAGCATGTGATGACATAGTATATGATGGATTTCCACATCCTACTTCATTTGAAATTGTAACCGCAATGGGAATGCTATATTTTGATGATGAAAATTGTGATTTTGTAGTATTAGAAGTTGGAATCGGTGGTAGAAATGACTGCACCAATATTATTCCTAAAAGCGTTGCTTCAGTAATTACAACTATTGGTTTAGATCATATGGATATACTAGGAAATACACTACCTGAAATCGCCAGCGAAAAAGCCGGTATAATTAAAAAAGATGGATTGGTTTTCTCGTTTAAACACAATGATGAGGTAGATGATGTAATAATTAAAGAAGCAGAGAGCAATAATGCTGATTTGATTTTTGTTCAAAATGATAATGTCTTAGTAAAACACATAGATGGTCTTGGAACAAAGTTTAACTATTCATATGGTGATGAAACGATAGAAGACATAGAAATCAATTTAATAGGCTATCATCAAGTAAATAATGCTTCACTTTCATTGACTGTAATCTTAGAACTTAGAAGTAGAGGAATTGTTAATATATCCAATGCAGATATATTAAAAGGTCTATACAATACTAGATGGGCAGGAAGACTGGAAGTTCTTCAAAGAAATCCAGCATTTGTAATAGATGGTGCTCATAATATTGAAGGGATAGAAGCGCTGAATAAATCTATAGACTTATTTGAATACGATAAATTGATTTTAGGATTATCTATACTTCATGACAAAGAATATGAAAAGATGATAGAAAAAATATCTTCGAAAGCTGATGTAGTAATTATTACCGAAATTGACTACTCTAGGAAGACTACTGCTGAAGAATTAGTAGAAGTAGTAAAGAAATACAATCAAAATTATATAGTTGAGAAACATATGGAAGATGCAGTAAATAAAGCGTTAGAAATTGCTAATGACAATGATTTAATTGTATTTGCCGGGTCACTATATTTGATAGGAGATATAAGAACATATTTTAAGAAGACTGTATAATCAGTCTTCTTTTATATTAACTTAATATTATTGAATATTTATAATTGTATTATATAAGAAATGAGCAATAAAAAATGACAAACCATGACTTAGTCAAAGTCTGTCATTACTCTATTAACAGTTTAATCTTCCTTTACATTACTAACTATTTCCATTATTTCATTATAAAGATAATTAGATGAGTTTTCCCAATACTCTTTAATTATAGTTGCCATTTTCAGGCCTGCAACTGTAAACTTTAAGGTGAATGTATCGTCTAATTCTTTACTTAGCATTAGTTTTACAATAAATTCTCCATTAGGCTTAGCGCTTATTTCAGCTAGTTTTTCCATAGGTGATGCTATTGATTCCTCTGCTATGGAATTTAATTCACTAAGTCTTTCTTCAGGAATGTTAGAAATTAGCAAATTTAAAGTGGTTTTACCTTGTTCACTTAAATAGTAATTTTTATTATCCGTCAGGTGAAGTAGTTTAGCTTCTATGAGCTCAGCTACATATTGTCTTAATGAAAAATAATTCATTAAGTCATTTTCTAAAACATAATTGGTAAGGCTTTTCTCATCATGAATTTCAATTGAATTCTGAATAATGTATAAAATCGTTAATTTGTCACGGGCAAGTTCGTCGATTGAATTACTTATCATATTTATACACCTCACAAATTTATTATATCATACTAAGTGATTAATTGAGAATGAAAAGAAAATAAATTTCTGATATAATGTACTAAATACTATATAAAAGAGGTTAGATATGAAAAAAATAGAACAAGTTGTCTTTACAAAAGAGGAAATTAATAAACGAATTCGTGAACTTGGTGAAGAGATTACTAATGACTATAAAGGCAGAGAACTAGTGGTCGTATCTCTTTTAAGAGGTAGTTTTATATTTACAGCAGACTTGGTTCGAGAAATAGACTTAAAAGTCAATATAGATTTTATGACTACATCCAGTTATCTAAATGGAGAAGAAAGTACTGGAAATGTGGAAATAATTCAAGATATTAGAACTGATATTGCAGGTAAGGACGTTTTAATAGTAGATGATATTATAGATAGTGGATATACTTTGAAAAGTGTATATAACATTTTGAAGGACAGAAACCCGAACTCATTAAAGAGTTGCGTTATGCTTAATAAACCTTCAAGAAGAAAAGTTGAGATGGATGTAGAGTATATTGGATATGACATTGATGATTTATTTATAGTTGGCTACGGACTAAACTATGGAGATTTCTATAGAAATGTTCCACATATATTCGCTTTTGTGGATGCTGAATAAAATAGCATCAAATAGGTGGTTTGATTAAATGAATGATTATTGTAAAGTTGCAAAGATGTTAAAGGACTCAAAGAAAACTTTTGTTTTAACAGGTGCTGGAATTTCTACAGACTCGGGAATTCCAGATTTTAGGTCTGCTGATTCTGGATATTGGACTAAAATGGATCCAATGGAAGCTCTATCAGTTGAAGTACTTTATGATAGACCGGAACAGTTTTATAAAATTGGATATGAAATGCTCGTGGATATGCAGAACAAAAAACCTAATACTGGTCATTTGATTTTGGCAGAATTAGAAGATGCAGGACTTATAAGCGGCGTTATAACTCAAAACATTGACAATCTGCATACTTATGCAGGCTCAAAAAATGTATTGGAAGTACATGGAAACACTAGAAAATCTTTTTGTAGAAAATGTGGTAGAGTATATGATTTTAAATATTTGGGAGACTATGTTGAACGTGGTATTATTCCACCGATATGTGAACATTGTGGTGGAGTAGTGCGACCTGATGTAGTAATGTTTGGTGACCCTATGCCTGTAGAGTTTGAGAGAGCATTAGGAGAAGTGGAATCCTCTGATTTATTAATAGTGATTGGGTCTAGCCTCACAGTAAGCCCAGTAAATTATTTACCTACATTGAGTGAAAGGCTTGTAATTATTAATATGACTCCTACTCCATTTGACCAAAGAGCAGATGTAGTATTAAATGAGGGAATTTCAGAAGCACTAGAAAAAATAAAGGAATGTTTAAATGACTAATAGTTATAATAAATTTGCAAGTATATATGACGACTTGATGTATGATATAAAATATGATAAGTGGAAAGAGTATATTGATTCCATATACAAAAAATATGAAATAGATACTAAAAATATCCTAGAAATGGCTTGCGGAACCGGAAGTTTAACGAAAGAAATGAGTAAATCATATAAGATAATTGCATTCGATAAATCTGAATCAATGTTAGTTGAAGCTTACGAAAAGCTACAGGGGATTAAAAATGTAAGACTTTTAAACCTTGATATGACTGATTTTGATTTAGCAAGAGAGTTTGATTCAGTTGTTTGCGCATGCGATAGCATCAATTATATACAATCTGTAGATGATTTGCTTAAATGTTTTGAGAATGCATATAAACACCTTAGAAAAGAAGGAGCTTTCGTCTTCGATATAAACAGTGAATACAAACTAAAATATATAATTGGGAACAATACTTTTACTGATGAAGTAGATAATATGCTTTATATTTGGCAAAATGACTTTGATGAAGAAATGAATATGGCTTCTTTCAATATAAATTATTTCGTTGAAATAGATGATGGTATATATGAACGGTTTACAGAAGTCCATGAAGAAAAGGTATATTCTGTAGAAACAATTATTGATACACTTAAGAAAGCGGGATTTGAAAAGATAGATTCTTATGATGAATTTACTTTCGATGAAGCTAATGAAAAAACTAAGAGAATAAACTTTGTCGCTATAAAATAATGGAGGTAAATATGGCAGATTATTTAATAAGAGCAATAGATAAAGACATGAAGCTGAAGATTACTACTGCTGTGACAACGGAATTGGTAAGTGTTGCCAGCAAAGCACATGAAACGTCAGCTACGGCTTCTGCTGCACTAGGTAGAGCGCTAACAGCAACAACTATGATGAGTACAAATCTAAAGAATGATCAAGATATCATGACTATGATAATCGATGGTGGAGGAACTATTGGGAAAATTGTTACTGTTGCTAATAATAAAGGTGAAGTAAAGGGCTATGTTTCCAATCCAACAGCTGATGCTCCGTCAAAACATGAAGGAAAACTTGATGTAGGGGCAATAGTAGGTCGTAACGGAAGCGTTCAAGTAATTATGGATTTAGGCTTAAAAGAACCTTATGTAGGCCAAGCTCCACTTATTAGCGGTGAGATAGCAGAAGATATAGCTAATTTCTTTTATATTTCAGACCAGATTAACTCTGCAGTTGGTCTTGGAGTTTTAGTAGATGTAGATTTAAGTATCATTGCAGCAGGAGGCTTCATAATACAATTACTTCCTGGAGTTGAGGAAGCTGATATAGTAAGATTAGAGGAAACTCTATCGAAAATAACTTCAGTCACTCAAATGATAACTGATAATTTAACACCTGAAGATATGCTAAATGAACTATTGCCAGGATACGAATTAGATATATTGGAAAAAACTGAATTAGAATTCAAATGTAATTGTTCTAAGGAAAAAATCAAAGATTTGATACTAAGTCTTGGTAGAGAAGAGATTGAGAATATGATAGAAGAAGACAAGGGTGCAGAAGTGGTTTGTCAATTCTGTAATACAGCATATCAATTTAATGAGGATGAACTTCGTGAAATATTAGAAACGATAGTAGATGATGAAGAGAAATAATTAAGAGGTGAACCATATGGCTTTTGACTATAAAAAAGAGTATAAAGAAATATATGTTCCTAAAACGACACCTACAATAATAGAGATACCAAATATGAACTATATAGCAGTACAAGGTTGTGGTAATCCAAATGAAGAAGGCGGAGAGTATAAGAAAGCAATAGAGTTGCTCTATAAGATTGCTTATACTTTAAAGATGAGCTATAAAACAGACTATGAAATAGAAGGCTTTTTTCAATATGTAGTTCCGCCTTTAGAGGGACTTTGGTGGCAAGAAGGTAGTAAGAATTTTGATATGAATAAAAAAGAAGAGTTTCACTGGATATCTATGATACGATTACCAGAGTTTATTACTGTGGGAAATTATAATTGGGCGATTTCTGAAGCCGGCAAAAAATCTGATATAGATTATTCAAAAGTTGAATTCTTCAAATACGATGAAGGTCTTTGTGTTCAATCACTTCATAAGGGTTCTTACGACGGCGAGGGAGATACTATTATGAAGCTTATTTCCCACGCAGAAGAAAATGGATATGTAATAGATGAGAATAAAGAAAGACTCCATCACGAAATATATTTAAGTGATCCTAGAAAGAGTAAGCCAGAAAATTTAAAAACGGTCATAAGATTGCCGATAAAAGAAAAGTAGAAGGTTTTAAGTCACATTATGATTAATAGTGTGACTTTTTTCTTAAAGGAACAGATAACATATCAATAGTGCAGTGTTCTTAATACAAATATTATTAATAAGATATGGAATTCACATTATTATAAATATGGATAAAAAGTCAGATATATCTTTTTTTCACGCCTATAGCAGGGATAGAGAGAAATATGTATATAGTATATCAACTGTCTACTTTTCCTATATTGGGGATGATACTATTTTCACAAATTAATTTTAATATAATTGGCACTGTATTATTCTCATTGTCCACCTACTGCTTTGAAAAGTATAGCTTAGTGAATATAACGACTATATGAAAGATGTAAGAAGATATATATGAGTGTTTTAAATCAAGTCGTAAAGTAAATCTTTAATTGATATGATTGTATAGAATAGAACAACCTTAACTTAAATCTTATTAAGTTAAGGTTGTATTGTTTGTATCTTATTTTTTAGATTCAATATATTCTGCGAAGGCAGTTATAGCTTTTTCAAGTCTTCCCGCAGTTTTTTCATCTGTTAATACATTGTTTTCATCAAATAAATTTTGAACAGTCATTATATATATTTCTTTGCCTGTGAACAAATCAGCTTTAACTCCTGGAGAAGCTAGTATTTGTTTTAAGTGCATTTGTGCTCTAATTGTACCAAAATTTCCTGATGAAGCACCCATAATCATTACAGGTTTCTTAGTTAAAACGCCGCCACTTCTTGAAGCCCAGTCTAGCCAGTTTTTCAGCACTCCTGGAATTGAGTGGTTGTATTCAGGTGTTACTATGATAACTCCATCCGCTTCCTTTATCTTAGTAATAAATTCTTTTACTTCAGCTGGTGGATTAGTTTCTATATCTTCATTATATATTGGTACATTCAATAGATCGATAGTTGAGAAATTATACTGATCCTTATATTGATTCATAATATAATTTGCTACCTTTTTATTGTTTGACTTGTTAGATACACTACCGACTACTACTAATAAATTCATTAAATCACTCCTTTTTGATATGTGATATATACCCATAATGTTATATAATATGTGTTATAATAAAAAATTAGGAGGGGAAAAGTTGAAAAAGAATGATCAAGTAGTAAATTACCTAATTTTATGGGTCTTAATGTCAATCGTAATAATAACACAATTTCATAGTTTGAGATATTTAATATGGAATTTAGGTTTAGCTTTTATTCCCTATATAGCAAGTTTAGTAATTGCCGATAAGAAGATAAAGAGTGTAATCAAGGGATTAGCTTTTCCTATCTGGCTATTTTTTTATCCAAATGCAATTTACTTGACGACTGATGCAATACATCTTTCAAATTACGAGTTTTACTCTGTCTATCAAAGTGTTCAGTATAATATGAACTTAGAATTATGGGTTACTTTTATTTTAATTATGACTGCAATAATACTTGGAATAATACTTTCGTTTTTGTCTTTTTCTAATATCACTTCATTTTTGAAATTGAAAAATGTAGGTAAAGTAGTATTTTTAGTAGTTTTAAGTTTATTGACAGGATTTGCTATATACATAGGTAGATTCCTGAGATTTAATTCTTGGGATATCATAGCAAACTTAACAGGGATATTGAACTTTTTGAAGAGTGGGTTAAATACAAATAGCATACTTTTAATACTATTATTCAGTGGTTTTCATTTTGTAGTAATATATATGTTTGAATTGATTAATACAAGGAGTAGATAATATGGAGATACTAAAAGGTGAAAATTGTTTTTATATTGGTGATACTAATAGTCCTTTAGCAATGATTACTTATAGCGTGGATGAAGAAAAAAAACTACATATAGTGGATATATTAATACGTCCAACACTACAAGGACAGGGGATTGGAGCGGATTTAGTTAAACATGTAATTAATTTTGGATTAGAAAATGAATATACCTTAGACCCAGAATGTATCTATGTAAAAGAGTATGTAGAAGAAGTGGTTGAAGATTAGTTTTATTAATTATTAAGTTTTTAACAATTTAATATTGACTTTCTATCTTGGAGATGCTAATATTTTAGTGTATTGTTAGTTAATTGGCAAACTAAAATTATGGAGGTTTTAAATGGCGCTATCAAGAGAAGAAATCAATAAATTCGATGATATAAGTGATTATATCTACAAAAATGACAGAGATCCGTCCGAGCTAATTGAAGTTTTACATAAAACTCAAGAATTATACGGATATATTCCAGAAGAAATTGTACCTATAATATCACAACAACTTAGAATTCCAGTTTCTCAAATATACGGAGTAGTAACTTTCTATTCAAGATTCAGTTTTATTCCAAAGGGAAAATATGCTATAAGCGTTTGTATGGGAACAGCTTGTTATGTAAAAGGAGCTCAAGATATTCTTGAAGAGTTCTCAAAAGAATTGGAAATAAAAACTGGAGAAACAACTGAGGACTTACTATTTTCAATCATTGAAACTAGATGTATTGGAGATTGTGCCCTTGCACCAGTAGTGACTGTAAATGACGAAGTTTATGCTCACTTTGACAAGAAAGATGTAAAGAAACTACTAGATGACATAAGAGAAAGAGAGGAAAACTAATGAGAAATATCGAATACTTACAAACGATAAAAGATAGTGCTTTTCCTGCCTTGAAAAATAGATTGAAATCCTCTGGCGATTATCTAATAGTTAATGACAATATAAAATTAAAGGGCGAAATCTATGAAAAACAACTTAGAATTGCTTTAAAAAACTATGGGATTATCGATCCAGAAAATATAAATGAATACATTGCATTAGGTGGCTATTTCTCACTATTTAGAGTGCTAAATGAAATGGGTCCTAAAAATGCTATAGAAGTAGTAAAAGACTCTCGACTAAGAGGTAGAGGTGGTGCAGGATTCCCAGCAGGCAGAAAATGGGAAGCTGCAGCAGTTGAAGACTCAGAAGAGAAATACGTTATATGTAATGCTGATGAGGGAGACCCTGGTGCATACATGGATAGATCTATCCTTGAAGGAGATCCACACACAGTATTAGAAGGTATGTGTATTGCAGGCTACTGTATTGGAGCTAATAAAGGATATATATACGTACGTGCTGAATATCCAAAAGCAGTTGCAAGTTTAAACGTTGCAATAAAACAAGCTAAAGAAATGAACCTATTAGGTGAAAATATTTTAGGAACTGATTTTAGCTTTGATATAGAAATTAGATTAGGTGCTGGAGCTTTCGTTTGTGGTGAAGGTACTGCTCTAATCCAATCAATAGAAGGTAAAAGAGGAATGCCTCAAACTAAAACATATAGAACTTCTCAAAAAGGTCTATTTGATAAACCTACTATAATAAATAATGTTGAAACATTTGCTAATATAGCTCAAATAATTGAACATGGTGCAGATTGGTTTAAATCAATAGGTACAGAAGATTCACCAGGAACTAAAGTATTTGCTTTGGTTGGAAAAGTTAAAAATGCTGGGCTTATAGAAGTTCCTATGGGAATGACAATAAATGAAATCATCTATGAATTAGGTGGTGGAATTCCAAATGGCAAGCAAGTAAAAGCTGTTCAAACAGGTGGTCCATCAGGTGGTTGTATTCCACCAAGGCTATTTGATACTAAAGTAGATTTTATTTCATTAGAAGAAATCGGATCTATAATGGGTTCAGGCGGACTTGTAGTTATGGACG
>JAAYFG010000078.1 GCA_012728335.1 Tissierellia bacterium
AGTAAATGTAAGTCTAAGAAGCGCAAATGAAGACATGAAGGGTGTAGTTATAGTACAAGCTTTTGATGAAAATAATAGGGTTGTAGAACTTAAATATTCAGATTTAGGAATATTGGAGCATAATTATAGTTTTAATTTTAGCACATCAAAAAATATTTATTATATAAAGGTTTATGTATGGGATAGCCTGAGCAATATGGAACCATTAACAAGACCAAAACAAGTAAATTAAATATTTAGTAAAAAGCTAGCCTTTAATATCCAAACTGGCACTAACATACTAACTTATTGAAAACCATTTAAAAAGTATTCATTTTGTCATTCTGAGCGTTAGTGAAGAATCTCTAAATAACATAAAGTCAAGATTCTCCATTTTGTTTAGGATGATAACTTGCTTTTCAGCAATCCTGAATATGTCCTTTTATAACAGCTTTATGTCGGAAAACGTCGACAAAAACTAATGGTAAAAAGAAGGATTTTTTGATACTAATGTAGAATTTGTATAAATCAAGCTTATTTATTAAATTTAAAAGGAGGATTAATATATGATTCAAAAAAAGAGGTTGTTACCCTTAGTTATTATATTGTCCATGATTTTGTCTTTGTTTGTCCCTTTAGGGAATAGGGCTGAAGCTAGACCTATGGACAATATGCAGACATTTTCATTACCTATGGTATTGGAAGATGATGAACCTATAGAAGATTTATTTGATTTATCATCTGAAGATAACGATGTAGTAGTTAAGGAATTTGATTTCAAAGAGGATACAGTAAGAGTTTATTTTAATACCAATGTTAAGTATCCTATATATGGTAGGGTTCCTATAGTTATCAAATTAGAATATAAAAACGAGGGTACACTTGGTTATTATACCGAGTATAAAATGGTATTGAAAGATGGAGCAAAAGAAATAATTTTAGATAATGATGATATTGAAAAACGAATTTGGTACTATGGAGATGAATATGAAGTATACCTTCTAGGGCTTTTCCCAGATTTAAGTCCTGGAAATTATGAAATATCCCTAGGTGTTTATGATTATGACTATTATTGGGGGAATAGTACTGAAACAGATTTTGTTGACGAAGAATTAGAAGGAATAGAACTAGAAGAGCTTGTTGAACCAATTGATGAAGTAGAGGAAATAATGGAAGATATAGAAATACCAGAATCATTTGACAGAACAACTAGTGAAACTCCAGAAAATCCAATTGAAGAACCAGAGGAACCAGAAATGCCAGAAGAACCTGAGGAACCGGAAGCGCCAGAAGAATTTGAGGATGAACCCATATCTGAAGATGAGGAATTAGAAGAACCAATGGAAGAAGTAGAAAATAATTTAGAAGAGAATTCATTAGACAATAGCTTTGAAACTGAATTTATTCCAATAAGCCTATCTTATGAAGAAATTTTAAAAGAAGATGAAATAATATTAGATAAAGATGAAATGTATTTCTATTTGAGGGATTCTGGAATAGGCGGCAAAGCAGAGGCAGAAATAGTGGATGGTGCTGGAAATGTAGTTTATACAACAACAGAACATTTTGGAAGTGAAAACTATTTAAGAGAACGGCCTTATTATATTGATAACTTTGGTAGCATAGATTATAAAGTTTATTCAGGAAGTGTGAACTTATATAAATGTGGTGAGGTAAGGCCAGATACTTATACTTTTATATTAAAGCTAGATGGAGAAGAAGTTTATACAAAGGGAATCGAAGCAGTGAATAAATATCCTATGGTGAATTATATTGATGTAGATAAATATGTATTGGCTGGAGATAGAAAATTTAATATAAAAGTAAGTGGAGAATATTTAAATAGGAAAGATGATATAAAATTAGAATTAATGGATAGTAGTGGAGAAGTGATTGCTAATTCCATAGAATCCCATTATAATTCTTATAGTAGCAGTGGTTATTCTCAAATTTTATATACTATGGAAGTAGAATCGGGGGAGAGCCTAAGGGATTATGAAGATTATACTGTAAATGTAAAGTATACTGGAAATGATAATTTTCAAATGAAAGCAAAATATGTTACTATTAGAACTACTACTGATCCAAAAGCGGTGAATGTAGATACATCCCGTGCTCATATGGGAGTTCTCAATATAGAAGGAGTAAACTTTAGAGAAGAGGATCATTATGGGGCAGAGATTCAGCAATATGGAACACTTATAGGTGAATTTGAGGCAGAATTTATAAATTCAAGAACCCTATCCATAAAATTAGGTCAGCCTTTAGAATTGGGAGACTACGACATATGGGTGTACAGATTTCGTAGTGCGACAAGTAAATCTGGCATAGGGAATATAAGCTTTTTCCACGACAGAACTATTGTTATTCCAGATTTCCCAACAGGGGATCCCGTATTAAATTGGGGCCATCCATATTATATTCCAGAAGATACATTGTCATTTAATGTAGAAATAAGTGTTTCTAATCTAGAACCTACTGGTAGAGAGAATGCGGAACTTCAAATAGTGGATAATAATAATACTATAATTAGCAGTAGTGAAGATTATTATGTTTCATATGGTTCAGGTGGCAGAACTTATGTAGATTTTAATATAAATCTACAAAAAAAATTAAATCCAAATGTAGCATACTATTATGTATTCAAGTTGAATAATAAAGAGATAAAAACAGATAAAAATGAAAGATTAAGGCTAAGGATCACAAATGAACCGATACTAGATAATTTTGAGCTAATGGATATGGAAACAGATTATGAGGAATATGGAAGGGTCTATATATGTCCATTAAATGAAATGACTAAGGATTTAAAATTTAGATTAAGAGGCATTAATATTAAGGATAAAGATAAATTTGATATTTATATGAAAGATTCCAGGGGGAATAGAGTTGCTAATTTAGAATCATTATCTGGACCAGAAAATATGGGAATATATCAAGGCTATAGTGGTAATTTAAAAGTAACTGAAGATATAGAAGCTGGAAGGTATAGAATTATTGTAAAATATGATAATGAAATTATCATGAATTGGATTGAAGTAAACATTAGTGATGAGGCCTATGTAGACTATGTATATGTGGAACATACTGTATCTACTATAGATAAGACTATAAATGTAGAATTATATAGACCATTTAATATTGAGAAAGATAAAATAGATATTGAAATTTACAATTTACTTGGTGATAAACTAAATACTGAAATTTTGTCTATTGAAGAAATTAGAAGTAAAAATAATAATAGTTTGCAGCAGATAGATTTTACATTAGAAATAAATGATAATCTAACAGATGGATATTATAGGGCAGAAGTTTATTATGACGATGTACAACTTTTAGATGATTATTATAGTAAAAGAATACATGCAACGGGAAAACCAATTATA
>JAAYFG010000079.1 GCA_012728335.1 Tissierellia bacterium
AATTTATAGTCTTCAAGAGTTGGAACTTCTCCTACTCCCACATATAGAACTAAATCGTCATGCTTATTTTTTCCAACAAAAGTTTCTCCAACAGTTCCTTTAAACAGTTTATTCTTGAAAGCATCGCCTATACATCCACATGATTCGCCTTCATTTGAGCATACAAATTTAACTTTTATGCCTTCACTTTTACCTAGTGAAAATTTCATATTATCATCCTTTCAATTAATATTAATCAGTTGTTTAATCTAATAATATAATATCATATATATGATATTAATTGGCATTAAAAGGAATGTTTTGCAAAAAAAGCCTTATTCCATTATAATGTATTAAAGGAAAGGGGTTGTTTAAATGAGTTATGTTCCTAATAGAGAAGAAGCTGAAAAACTTTTCTTCGAATACAATAAGTCGGATTCACTTTTAAAACATGCACTTCAAGTAGAGGCTGTAATGAGACATTTTGCAAAACTTTATGGAGAAGATGAAGAAAAATGGGGCGTTATTGGATTTTTACATGATTTAGACTATGAAATGTATCCGGATGAGCACTGTCAGCATACTGGTAGAATACTGGAAGAAAACGGATATCCAGAAGAATACATAAGAGCAATTCTTTCCCAAGGATATGGAATGGTATCCGATGTTGAACCAGTTTTGCAAATGGAAAAAGTGCTTTATGCAATTGATGAACTTACAGGATTAATCAATGCTGCTTGTTTATTGAGACCGAGTCAATCTGTACTTGATCTATCAGTGAAATCGCTTAATAAGAAGTGGAAAGACAAGAAGTTTGCAGCAGGAGTTAATAGAGAAGTAATCCTGAAGGGAATTGAAATGCTGGGCATGGAGAAAAATGATTTAATTCAAGAGACCATAAACGGCATGTGTGAATACGCTGAACAAATAGGACTTAAAGGAAACTTATAATATACCATAAGAATAAATGAATTATGATGATTCATTTATTTTTATGTTATGAATAAATATTTAATAGTTTGAGATATATTATAGTAAATTTGGTATAATATTATTAGATTTGGAGAGTGAAAAAATGTATCAAGCATTGTATAGAAAATATAGACCTATAGATTTTGAAAATCTATTAAGTCATGAACATATTACTCAAACCCTTAAAAATCAAATAATTAGTGGAGATATATCTCATGCTTATTTATTTTCTGGAACTAGAGGAACAGGAAAGACGTCAGCTGCAAAGATTTTCTCAAGGGCAGTAAACTGTCTTAATCCTAAAGATGGAAATCCTTGTAACGAGTGTAGTAATTGTCTTGCTATACTTAATGAATCAGCAATGGATGTTGTAGAAATGGATGCCGCTAGTAATAACAGCGTTGATGATATTAGGGATTTAAAGGATAGAGTCATATATCCACCAACGGTTTTAAAGTATAAAGTATATATTATAGATGAGGTACATATGCTTAGTAAGGGAGCATTTAATGCGCTCTTAAAGATATTGGAAGAACCGCCTAAGCATTTAATATTCATTTTAGCAACGACAGAACCTCAGAGGATTCCTCAGACTATACTTTCTAGATGTCAAAGATTTTACTTCAAAAGGGTTCAGTCAAAAGACATCATATCTAATTTAAAGCATATTTCAGATGAGGAAAATTTGAAAGTTGATGACAAAGTTTATCAACTCATTGCACAAAACTCTGATGGGGCAATGAGAGATGCATTAAGTCTATTTGATCAATTGATTTCATATCAATATGATGAAATTACTTATGATATGGCAATCAATATGTTAGGTATTGCAAATGCAGATATGATATTTGACCTAGTAGGTGAGATATCAGAAAAATCTGTTAAAGACGCTATTATGAAATTAGACGATATAATTCAAAAAGGTAAAGACATTGAACAATTAATTATCGATTTGACCGAACACTTTAGAAACTTGATGATAGCAAAGTCAATTAATAACAATAATGACGATATAATAGAGTTTGACTATGAGAGATATAGGGAACAGTCCAAAGAATTTGAACTAAATACAATCCTTGATATAATAGAATTGCTTAACGATGCACAAACGACTGCTAAATACTCTACACAGCCTAGAGTAATTATTGAAATGACAATAGTTAATGCTTGTCAATTAGGCAATAGAGGGGATTTAGAGGAACGAATAAAGGTACTTGAAGATCAAATTCAATCCATTGTTAAATCAGGTGTTAAAGCTCCTGTGGCGAATAGCATAGATAGAACAGCAAAACAAACAGTAACGTCACCAAGTCCTTCTGTAACAGATAATACAGTGGTACACAAAAAAGTCGTGGAGAAGAAAGTTGAAAAAACTGTAGAAAAAGAAGATAGTATAGAATATGACGATGAAATTCTAGAATTTGGAATCGAAAAAATAGAGGAGGATTGGCCTGATATATTGGAAAGTATAAAGGCACAACCTAAAAAATCACTTCATGCGTTGATAATAGAGTCAATTTTAGTTGCTTTTAAAGATAATACTCTTACAATTGGGTATAATGAAAATTATGGGTTTCATAAGACTGCAATAAGTACTCCTGAGAACACTGTAATAGTTGAAAGTGTTTTGTCTCAATTCTATAATTCGAAGATCTCACTTCGTGTTATTACGATTGATGAGAGTGCTAGTAGTTTAGATGAAGATATAAAAGGGATTCAAAACTTGTTTGGATCAGATAATGTAGAAATATTTTAGGAGGTAATAGAGATGGCAAAAGGTAAATTCCCAAAGGGAATGGGTGGCGGTAACAATATGAACAATATGGTGAAACAAATGCAAAAGCTTCAAAAGCAAATGGAAGATATGCAAGGTGAACTAGATGAGAAATTAGTTGAAGCTACAGCTGGTGGCGGAGCGATTAAAGCCGTTGTAAATGGTAAAAAGGAATTAGTTGCTATTGAAATAGATGAATCTATAGTAGATGCTGACGATATTGAAATGCTACAAGACCTAATAATTGTATCTGTAAACCAAGCTATGCAAGAAGCGGAAGATATGCAAAACAAGGAAATGTCTAAATTAACTGGCGGAATGAACATACCTGGATTGTTTTAAATCATGAGAAAGAGCAATTCGCCAATTAATAATTTGGCAAATCAATTATCAAAACTTCCTGGAATTGGAAAGAAGACTGCACAGAGATTGACGTATCACATAATTGAGATGGACGAAAAAGACGTTAGAGAACTTTCTGAATCCATAATGGAAGCCAAAGAAAACACTCGTTTTTGCAGTCAGTGTTATAATTTAACAGATACAGATCCTTGTGAAATATGTTCAAATGCAAATAGAGACCAATCTATAATTTGTGTTGTAGATAATCCTAAGGAAGTTATTGCCATGGAAAAAGCTGGCAGATATAACGGACTATATCACGTTCTTCACGGTACAGTTTCCTCTGATAATCCTAATTTGAGGATTAAAGAAATGCTAGAACGTCTAGAAGGTGATGAAGTAAAAGAAGTTATATTAGCAATGAGTCCTTCAGTTGAAGGAGAGACTACTGCACTTTATATTTCTCAGTATTTAAAGAGAGAAGGAGTTAAAGTCACTAGGATAGCTTATGGACTACCTTATGGCGGAGAAATGGATTATTTCGATGATGATACAATAAATATGGCTATAGAGAATCGTATTGAGTTCTAAATAAACTCGATGCGATTTTTTTCGTCACATACGTTACTATATTAACTTAGTGCATTAGCTGAATATATGACGATACAATGATGAATAAAGGGTATAATTGAGATATCAAAATTTATTAGGAGGAAAGAAATGACAAGTAACACTCGCAGCAAAGACTTAACTCGTTTTGTCTTATACAGTATCATTGGTATATTCATGTTTTTCGTACCAATAAAAATTGGAGAAACTAGCACTATTCCATTGGATCATATAGTGACATTTATCCAATCTATTCCATTTTATAAAGAAACTTATGGACTTATTTTAATTTTTGTAGGAGTTATTAGACCATTTATAAATAAGACGTGGAATAAAACGAAAGTGAAGACTATTTTTTCACTTATAAATATATTAGCAATACCTTTTGCAGTAATGGTTGTATTTAATATTGGACCAGAAGGATTGTTAGCAGATAATATGCTACCTTTTATCTTTGGTAAAGTTGCAGTTCCTGTAACGACAATAGTACCAGTAGGTTCAGTATTCTTAGCTTTCATGGTTAGCTATGGGCTAATGGAATTCATCGGAGTGTTCATGAGACCAATTATGGTTCCGATTTGGAAAACACCTGGTAAATCTGCTGTTGATGCTGTAGCATCATTTGTGGGAAGTTATTCACTTGCACTTTTAATAACTAATAGAGTTTATAAAGAAGGTATGTATACAGGAAAAGAAGCCGCTATTATTGCAACTGGATTTTCAACAGTATCTGCAGCATTCATGATAATAGTTGCTAAAACTCTTGGACTAATGGATCATTGGAACTTCTATTTCTGGAGTACAGTTGTAATAACATTCATAGTAACGGCTATTACTGCTAGAATATTTCCACTTAGAACCAAACCAGAGGAATATTATGAAGGCATCTCAGGAGATGTTGAGCAAGATGTAACCGGAAGCAAATGGAATTATGCTATAAACGAAGCAATTACAGTAAGTAAAAATGCTCCATCAATTATTGAAAATACGAAGAATAACTTAAAAGATGGACTAGGACTTGCTTTTAATATGGCTCCATCTCTTATGGCAGTAGGTAGTTTAGGACTTATAATCGCACATTATACACCAATATTTGATTTTGTTGGCTATATCTTCTTACCATTTACTTGGCTAATCAGATTACCAGAACCACTTCTTGCAGCAAAAGCAGCATCTACTACGATAGCAGAAATGTTCTTAGCAGCTCCAATAGTTGCAGAAGCTTCTATGGCGACAAAATATGTAATAGGTGTAGTTAGTATATCAGAGATATTATTCTTCTCTGCTTCAATACCTGCAATGATGGCAACAGAGATACCATTAAAGATGAGTGATTACTTCATCATATGGATAGAACGTGTTATACTATCTATATTGATTGCAGCACCATTTATGTATGTATTTATAAACTTTATAATTTAAAATTGATTACAGCCTCTTTTGGGGCTGTTTTTTTATGGTATAATATAAGGGGGTGGGGTGAAGTATGAAACTATTTGTAAAATTTCTTGGGATTCCTAGAATATTTTTAGACGACTAGGAAATATTCATATCTCAAAATAAATTGAGATTACTATTCCTATATATTGCATATAACGAAGACTGTCAAAGAGATGAATTGGCAAGTCTATTTTGGGGCGATACATCTGAAGAAAAAGCGAAAGCAAATCTTCGAAATAGCTTATATGAATTGAGGAAGATATTTCCTGAAGAAGTACTTACCATCAGAGGACATGACTATGTAGGAATAAATAGAAGTGTAGAGTTTACAAAAGACATAGATATATTTATAGGTGATGATAGAGATTTAAAAATCCTTGAACTCGAAGATGTAGTATTTATGGAAAAAGTGAATATAGGTAACTACGATTACTACGGTGACTGGGTAAGCAGCGTTAGGATTGCTTATGAAGGCATTATTTTAGGCTCTCTAAACTCCTATCTAGATAAGGCGATAAGTAGTAAAAATATAGAACGAAAGAAAGTATCTAGTGAGAAGATAATTGAGATAGATCCTTATAACGAGAGAGCTTACAGAGAACTTATTGATATTTGCATATACAATCATTCTTATACAGAGGGTCTTAGGTACTTTAATAAAATAAGAAGTCTTGTAGAAAAAGATTTAAACACTAAGCTGGAAAAAGAGACCGAAGACCTGTATCAAGTACTTAAAAATAAAGAGAAAACTACTCAAGAAATTAGTTCTTCGGACGATTACGAAAGAGTAGAAATAATAGCTGAATTATTTGATGAGTATAAAAAATTCTTAGGCTCTAAACCGTATAATAATATAATCCTATCTGGAGAGATGGGAATAGGTAAATCTAGAATTATCAGTAATTTACTAGAAAAAGTGCAAGTGGAAATCGTCACTTTGAAGTTTTATCCTAATGACGTTTTATCTCCATTTCGATGTGTGGACTATCTGTTTAATATGTATGATATATACGGAACTGAATATAATCTTAAGATGAGAGAACTTGCTAAAGCTATATCTAAGACTAAGAAAGTCATTTATTTTGATTCACTTGAGTTTATAGACTTTGAGAGCTTAAAATTGATTTCTAACTACTTGATTAGTCCGACTAATAAAAATCTATTCATATTAGGCGAGTTCAATAAATCTTGCGTAAAAGATATTAGGTTCTTGAAGTATATCAAAAACATAAGAAATATAAACTTTATTGAAATAGAGCCACTTACTGAATATCAAACTATCGAGTATATCAATAAAATTGTGGATAACAAGTCTAATTTAGACTATGAGACAATATATAGCAAGAGTCATGGAAATATTATGATGATTAGATATATGTTGGAAGATGACAATTATGCAATAGGAACTGTAGATGAGATAATTAATTCCCTAACAGATGCAGAATATTCGATACTTCAGAAGATATCTGCCTTTAAGTACAAGTCTACTTTCTATTTTATAGCAAAATTAGTAGATGATAATGAAATTGAATTATTGCTATTATTGGAGAGCTTGCTTAATAAAGGGATAATAGTTTTTGAAAATGATTCATATGTTCCTAAATATGACATTATTAGAGAGATGGCATACGATAGAATGAATCCTGCAATAGCATTGGAAATTCATAGGAGAATAGCTAGTATCATAGAAAATGAAACTAATATCGACTACGATTTAATGCTGGAGTTAAAGTATCACTACGAAAACATTGGGGATTTGAAAAATGAAATCCGTTATGAAATCAAAGCATTGGAGATTAGATTAGATTATCATGACCAATTTTTCCCGATAATTGAAAGATTCGATTTGCTTTCAAAATTGGAAGCACCAGACAAATCTGACGTATATGCAACTTTCGATAAGCTAGCTGACGATTTAGAGGAATTGAGAAAGACCATTAAATACGAAGACTATTACTATTTGAAAATGAAAATTGAGTTCTTAATGGGTAGAACAATGGTTACTGGTGGTAGGAGTAAAGAGGGAATAGTTCATATCAATAAATTGATTGGTATGGCGAAAGAGATTGATTCCACCAAATACTTAGTAAAGGGATATATTGAATACGTCCATTATGGTATTCACAGTTACAATAATGAAATCATGCATGAGTATATAGAAAAACTAAAGGAAATTGTTAGTTTAGAGACTAATATACTTGATTATGCAGAACTTCTGAGACTTGAAGGACTGTATGAAACTAGGATGAATAATCTTGAAGTTGCAGAGGAACTGCTTCATAGAGCAATTGAAATATACAATACCAAGAGATTTGAAACTATAAGTATCGTTCCGGTAGCTGCTTCATACAATTATTTAGGACATCTTTACTACAAGAAAAAAGACTATGATAATGCTGAACGATATTTTGTAAAGGCGATAACTAAATGTATCGATAATAGACTTATAAAATCGTTAGACATACTTTTTGCTGATTATGGGTATATGTTATTTGCTATTAGAAAATATGACAAGGCTCAAGAAGTACTTGAAAATGCGTTAGATTATTTTGATATTTTGGGGACTCACTGGAAGAGACCACTAGTAGAAAGTGCATTAGGTATTATAAAGATATCTAGAGGAGAACTGGAAGAGGCGACAGTTCATATGAGAAATGCAGAGATATTCTTTAGAAAAGATCAGAAGGCAGATGAGGGTGAATTATTAGAAATTCTAAAGGCAAGAATTAAGACTTATAAAATGACGATTCAAGAATAAAATTAAAAATGCATAAAAAACATTCGAAATATCGTCATCTATATTGGAGGAAAACTTTTGCACTATTTTTCAATTATATTGAAAAAAGTATAGTTTCTTGACGATAAGATGATTATAATTATATATAATGGAACTAAGATTAATGTTTTGAAAAAATCAAGGGGGTAAAAAATGATTACAAATAATCAAATTGCTGAAGCAATGACTATTAAACTGGACGATTATCTTCCAGAGTATCCAAAATTTGATCCAACAATAAGAAGAGCACCTAGACGTGAAGCGGATCTTACTAAAGAAGAGATAGAATTATCTCTTAAAAATGCACTTAGATATATTCCAGAACAATTCCATGAAGAAATGGCTGAAGAATTTTTAGAAGAATTACTTACAAGAGGTAGAATCTACGGTTATAGATTTAGACCAAACGAAGAAATTCATGGTAAACCAATTGATGAATACGAAGGAAAATGTATTGAAGGAAAAGCTTTCCAAGTAATGATCGACAATAACCTTTCTTTCGAAATTGCATTGTATCCATACGAATTAGTAACTTATGGCGAAACAGGACAAGTTTGCCAAAACTGGATGCAATTACAATTAATTAAAAAATACCTTAAAGAATTAACTCAAGACCAAACACTAGTTATTTATTCTGGACATCCAGTTGGATTATTCCATTCAAAACCAGATGCACCAAGAGTAATAATCACTAATGGTCTTATGATCGGTATGTATGATAATCTAGAAGATTTCAACAGAGCAGCTGCTATGGGAGTTTCAAACTATGGACAAATGACTGCTGGTGGTTGGATGTACATTGGACCACAAGGAATCGTTCACGGAACATACAATACTCTATTAAACGCTGGTAGACTTAAATTAGGTATTTCAGACGATGGAAACTTAGCAGGAGTTCTATTTGTTACTTCTGGTCTTGGCGGAATGAGTGGAGCTCAAGGTAAAGCATGTAATATTGCTGGCGGAGTTTCTATTATTGCAGAAGTTGACGAATCAAGAATCGGAACTAGATATGAACAAGGTTGGGTAGATGAGCAAACTGACAGTGCTGAAGAAGCATTTAATATTGCTAAAGAGTGGATGGCTAAAAAAGAACCACGTGCAATAGCTTATCATGGTAATGTTGTTGATTTACTACAATACGCGGTAGATAACAATATTGAAATTCCTCTACTTTCTGACCAAACTTCTTGTCACGAACCATATACTGGTGGATATTGTCCAGCTGGAATCACTTTCGAAGAAAGAACTGAGTTATTAAACTCTGATACAGCTACTTTCCACAGATTAGTAGATGAAACACTTAAAAAACACTATGAATTAATAAAAATATTGACTTCAAGAGGAACTTACTTCTTTGACTATGGTAACTCATTTATGAAAGCTATATTCGATGCGGGAGTAAAAGAAATTTCTGTTAATGGTGAAAACGATAGACACGGATTTATCTGGCCTTCATTTGTAGAAGACATATTAGGACCTAGACTATTCGACTTTGGTTATGGACCATTTAGATGGGTATGCCTAAGCGGTAAAGATGAAGACTTAAGAACAACTGACCACGCAGCAATGGAAGTTATTGACCCTGAAAGAAGATACCAAGATAGAGATAACTGGGTATGGATTAGAGATGCTGAAAAGAATAAATTAGTAGTTGGTACAAAAGCTAGAATTCTTTATGCTGATGCACTTGGCAGAAGAGATATGGCTCTTAAATTCAACGAATTAGTTAGAAAAGGTATAGTTGGACCTATAATGTTAGGACGTGACCATCACGATACTGGTGGTACAGACTCTCCATTTAGAGAAACTTCTAATATTAAAGACGGCAGTAATGTAACAGCTGACCAAGCTACACAAATCTTTGCAGGAAACGCTGCAAGAGGAATGAGCTTGATTGCACTTCATAATGGTGGTGGAGTTGGTATTGGTAAATCTATCAATGGTGGATTTGGTTTAGTACTTGACGGATCACACAGAATGGATGAAATCATCATGTCTGCAATGCCTTGGGACGTAATGGGTGGAGTTGCAAGAAGAGCATGGGCAAGAAACGAAAATGCTGTGTCAACTTGTATCGAATACAACGAAATAATGGAAGGACAAGACCATATTACACTTCCATATCTTACTCAAGATGAAGTAATTGAAAAAGCGATGAATAAACTATACAAAGCTTAATTTGGTAAACTGTGGGTATTGATGATATGTGTCATCAATACTCACTTTTTTATTTTAAATTGGAAATGATTTTACACATAAATATCACAAATAAATTGTATTCTTAAGATAATCCTATATGGTTAAGTATAGAATACTGATTTATGGGTATAAATAATTAGGGATAAATATAGGAGGTATAAAATTGAATAATATAATTATTAAAAACGCTAAAGAGTTAGTTACTAGTTCAGGTTTCAAAGCTAAATTTGGCGAAGAAATGAAAGATATCGGAGTTATAGAGAATGGTGCAGTTGCAATAAAAGATGGTAAAATTGTTGCAGTTGGTACGACTGATGAAGTGCTTTCTAAAGTAAATCAAGATGAATATGAAATCATAGATGCTACAGGTAAAGCAGTGCTTCCAGGTTTTGTAGACTCTCATACTCATTTCATTTTTGGTGGCTATAGACAAGACGAATTCAACTGGAGATTAGAAGGCGTTCCTTATATGGATATCATGAATAGTGGTGGAGGTATAGTAAACTCCGTGAGAGATACTAGAGAAACTTCTGAAAGCGACCTTTATGAAATAGGTAAGAAAAGACTTAATAGCATGATGGAGTTTGGAGTTACTACAGTTGAAGGTAAGTCAGGGTATGGTTTAGATACTGAAACTGAATTGAAACAACTTAGAGTAATGAAAAAACTTGATGAAGATCATCCTTTAGACATAGTGAGAACTTTTATGGGCGCTCATGCTACTCCAAAGGAATTCAATGGAGATACTGATGCTTTTGTAGATTATTTAATTGAAGATTCACTACCAAAAGCTATAGAAGATAATCTATCAGAATTTTGTGACGTTTTCACAGAAGAAAATGTATTTAGCATAGAACAATCTAGAAAGCTATTACTTGCAGCTAGAGAACATGGATATAAATTAAAAATGCATGCTGATGAAATCGTACAATTTGGCGGAGCAGCACTGGCAGCGGAATTAAAGACTTTTTCTGCAGACCATTTACTTGCTGCATCAGATGAAGGATTATTAGCAATGAGAGATGCTGGAACTGTATGTACTCTTCTACCTTGTACTGCTTTTAGTTTAAAAGCTGATTATGCAAGGGCAAGATTTATGATTGATAATGGATGTGCAGTTGCAGTAGCTACTGACTTTAATCCAGGAAGTTGTTACACTAATTCAATTCCACTTTTAATAGCACTATCTACAATATATATGGGAATGACAGTTGAAGAAACTATTACAGCTCTTACTCTAAATGCTGCACAAGCAATTGATAGAGCAGATGTAGTAGGAAGTTTAGACGAAGGCAAAAAAGGCGATGTAATCATCTTAGATGCACCTAGTTACAAATTCTTACCATATAATTTTGGAGTGAATTTAGTTGAAACTGTTGTTAAAGATGGTCAAGTAATATACAATAAGTAATTAAATTAAAGGAGTAGTAACTACTCCTTTTTTATCATATTATGGCTTTAGTCTGAAAGCTAAAAAAAGAGATAGGGAGGTGGAAATATGTTTAACGATGGAAATAATAAGAGGAAAAAACCCATGATTTATTATTATATAGGTGTAATAATAGTCATGTTTCTAATTAATTTTTTCATTTGGCCAAGAATGGCAGGAGAACAAGTTGAATTAAAAGAAGTAACTTATGATGTATTCCTAGATTCACTTGACGAAAAGAATATAAAAGAAGCATTCGTAGGTGATACGGAAATCAACTATACTTTGATTGGTGAGGAAGAAAATCTTTATAAAGTTGTTAAATTTGATCCAATAGAAGACACTGATCTAATTCCAAATTTAAAGGCTAGTGGTGCTGCTTTTGGAAAAGTCAGAAAGCAACAAATGAATCCTATATTGGCTATGATACTTAATATGGCTCTAATGGTTGCATTCTTTGTAATAATAGGGCAAGTTCTGAACAGAACACTTATGAAGAAAATGGGTGGCTCCGGTGGTGGAGTAGGACCGATGTCCTTTGGTAAGAGTAATGCGAAGATATATGTAAAACCAACTGAGGGAATCACATTTAAAGACGTTGCCGGACAAGACGAGGCAAAAGAAGCGCTAAATGAAATAGTTGACTTCTTACACAATCCACAAAAGTATTCTAGCATAGGAGCTAAACTTCCTAAAGGAGCACTTTTAGTAGGACCTCCTGGAACAGGTAAAACGCTATTGGCTCAAGCAGTTGCTGGAGAAGCAGATGTACCTTTCTTCTCAATTTCAGGCTCTGAATTCGTTGAGATGTTTGTAGGACTTGGTGCAGCAAAAGTTAGAGATCTATTCCAACAAGCCAATGAAAAAGCGCCATGTATCGTATTTATCGATGAGATTGATACTATAGGTAAAAAACGTGATGGAGCAGGTTTTGGTGGGAATGATGAGAGAGAACAGACTCTAAACCAATTACTAAGTGAAATGGATGGTTTTGATGGTAATAAAGGTGTTGTAATACTAGGTGCAACTAACAGACCTAATACTTTAGACCCTGCACTTTTAAGACCAGGTAGATTTGACAGAAGAATTCCTGTTGAATTACCAGATTTAAATGGTAGAGTTGCTATTCTACAAGTTCATATTCAAAAGGTGAGACATGCGCCGGATATTGATTTGAACTTTATCGGTAGATCTACAGCAGGAACTAGTGGTGCTGATTTGGCCAATATGGTAAATGAAGCGGCATTAAGAGCTGTAAGAGATGGTAGAGACAGAGTGGAGACACATGACTTACTTGAAAGTGTTGAAATAGTAATTGCAGGTTACCAGAAGAAAAATGCAGTTATCAGCCCAAGAGAAAAAGAGATTATTGCATACCATGAAGTTGGTCATGCTTTAGTTGCAGCTTCTCAAACTGGAACTGCTCCAGTTGAAAAAATTACTATTGTACCAAGAACTTCAGGCGCACTTGGGTATATTATGCAAGTAGACGAAGAAGAAAAGTATCTTTATACTAAAGAAGATCTATTTAATCAGATAGTTGTTTCAACTGGTGGTAGAGCCGCTGAAGAAGTTGTTTTCAGCATTCAAACTAGTGGTGCTTCAAATGATATTGAAAAGGCAACTGGTATGGCAAAAGCCATGATTACTAGATTTGGTATGAATGATAAGATAGGTATGGTTGCAATGGAAGTAAATGACAATCCTTATTTAGAGCAAACAGGAAGAATAGTTTCTTCAGATGCTACGGAATACGTCATTGAACAAGAAGTTAGAAACATAATTGAAAGTGCTCATAACAAAGCAGTTGATATTCTTAAAGAAAATATGGATAAACTTCACAGTATAGCTAGATATCTTCTTGAAAAAGAAACTATTACTGGAGAAGAGTTCATGGAAATATTTAATCAGTCGAACTAGGAGTTGATAGTATGGAAAAAGGTTATGTACAAGTTTATACTGGAGACGGAAAGGGAAAGACTACCGCAGCATTTGGACTAGCAATAAGAGCAGTCTGCGCTGGAAAGAAAGTGTTTATTGGACAATTCGTAAAGGGCATGAAGTACAGTGAGACAAAAATCGAAGACATGATCGATAATATTGTTATTAAACAGTTTGGAGAAGATTGCTTCATAAATGTTGAACCAACACCTCATGATATAGAATTGGCAAAACAAGGTTTTAATGAAATTGTTGAAATCTTAAATTCCGATGAATATGATATGGTGATTCTAGATGAATTAAATATTGCAACTCTATATAAACTTATAGAAGTAGACGATGTTATAGAAGCGCTAAAAAATAGAAATCCAAAAATAGAAGTTATTATAACTGGGCGATATGCTGATAAAAAGCTTATTGAATACGCTGATTTAGTAACTGAAATGAAAGAGATAAAACACTATTATCGTCAAGGTGTAGAAGCTAGAGATGGTATAGAAAGATAGGTAAAAGCCCCCGTGGATTGCTCTGTGGGGGCTTTTATGTATTATAAATAGGGTATTTATAATGGCGAATTATTTATTTCGCTTAATATGTAGTTTTCAAAAACAGATTTGAAAGTTTCATCATTCAGTGAAGTTCTCTTTTTAGACTTAGTGTAAACATTATGCTTTAGTCGCATTTCTTTGTGAATATGTCTAGTGTTCAAAAGAAAATCGATATTGGAATTATCTATTATCATTCCACTTTGATTAATGACTTTTTTACACTTATTGACGACAAGAGAAGAAAGTCCATAGTCATTGGTTATTAATATATCGTCTTTTGAAATGTGGTTTGCAATATATAAATCTGCACTTTCCTTATAATCATCTACAGTTACGATTTCAATATAATCAGATTTAAGATTGATATTGTAGTTCTTAACTGCAATTACAGGGATATTATATTTTTTGCATATCTCTTCAACGATACTAGTTACCGCATTTCCATCAGCATCTATATAAACTTTCATTTAATCACCATCTGATATATACCCAAAAAAAATATTATAAACTGTTTGTGGTATAATAAAATGGAAAAGGAGGTAGATTATGTTACCTATAATTGGACTTATAATTGGTATTATCTTTATATTTGGTCTTGGTAGAGTATTGGGACTTTCTCTAAAAATAATATTCAATTTAATAGTAAATGCCATTGCAGGCGTAATAACATTATATGTCTTTAATTTCATCGGCAAGTACTTTGGTCTAGTACTAGAAGTAAATCTTCTGAATTCAATCATTGTAGGCATCTTAGGTTTACCTGGTGTAGCTCTGATGTTAATAGTACAATATTTATTATAAAACGATATCTTTTAATTGATTCTTAATATATAAGATGTTATAATTTCATTGAGGTGTTTTTATGAAAAACAAGACTTTGATTAAGGGATTTATGGTTCTAATCGTCATAACTGCCGTTGTAATGTTTGTACTTGCTTGGACTGCACTTCCAAGTTTAGCAAATTTTTCAGCAGATACTTTTACTGATGTAGCGCATTTGGCTAAGCCAGTGAATTACTATGTTCTTTTATCAGCAATACCATTTTTCTTAATCTTGTATGAAATATTTAAAATATGTAATTATATCATTAAAGACGAAATATTTTCGGCGAAACCATCAATTTCTCTTAAGAGAATAAGTGTTTTTGCCTATATCTTAGGAGCGATGTATATCATCTTAACCTTAGTGTTTTTATTTAACAAATTCATGACGCCATTATTAATACTTATTCTTTCTCTTGTTGTATTTGCTTCTGTGACCGTTGGAACTTTTGCACTTATAATGAATGTTCTAGTCATAAAAGCTTATAAATTACAAGAAGAACACGACTTAACGGTGTGAGGTAAGAAAATGATAATAGTAAATTTAGATGTTATGTTAGCTAAGAGAAAGATGAGCGTTACGGAATTATCTGAAAAAGTGGGAATTACTATGGCGAATATTTCCATATTAAAGAATAATAAGGCGAAGGCAATTAGGTTTAGTACACTTGACGAAATTTGTAAAGCACTCGATTGTCAACCTGGTGATATATTAGAATATATTGAAGAAGAATAGCTGTAAGTTTATAGCTTTCAAACTATGACAAACTGTGAATATTCATAGTTTGTCTTTTTTATTACATGGTTTTAATAATAAAGAATCATGCTGTTTTCATTGAAAAAGTAAGACTAATAATAGCTGAGAAAAGGTATTTAGTTGTTGTATTTTAGCAGTATTTATTATAACATTAATTTAAAGAATATAGAAACTGGGGAGATAAATATGGTGTTTAAAGTAATATTTTTATGCGTAATGTGTTATATTGGAGCATTTGTTGATGCGATTGCTGGTGGCGGAGGTCTTATTACACTACCGTCATATTTTATTGCGGGGATTGATACCAATTTTGCACTAGGAACAAATAAATTTGCATCTTCATCAGGTACTTTAATGAGTACATATACTTTTGCAAAAAAAGGATACATAGACAAAGAACTTATGAAACGATTATTACCGTTTACTCTTATTGGAGCAGTTTTAGGTGCCCAAACGGTCTCTATATTAGATCCCAATATTCTTAGACCAATAATAGTATTTTTGCTTATTGCAGTAGGATTATATACATATTTTGCAAAAGACATAGGATTGGTTTATAATTATAAAGGGTTTAATAAAAACAATTTAATAGCAGGATGCCTTTTGGCATTGGGGCTTGGGTTTTACGATGGTTTCTTTGGTCCGGGAACTGGTTCGTTCATAATATTTGGACTGATTAAACTATATGGATTTGACTTTACCCACGCAAGTGGAAATGCCAAAGCTATGAATTTAATGAGCAATGTAGCAAGTTTAGTAGTATTTGCAATAAATGGAAATATAATGTACTTAATGGGAGTTCCAATAGCTCTTTCCATGATGTTAGGTGGAAAAATGGGATCTAATACTGCTCTTAAAAAAGGCTCTAAATTCATAAAGCCAATTTATATAATAATGGCTTTTGCTGCAGCAATTAAAGTAGTACTTGATGTTGTATTAAAATAGTAAATGAGGCGAAATAGTGAGAAAAAGACTTAGTATAATACTTTTGATTTCTATATTTATGACATCACTTGTTGGATGCCAAGGGAAAGATGAAGTTGAATTAAACAAATATAAACATACATTCTTAAATGTATTTGACACAGTGGTAGATATTACAATATATGAAGAAACTAAAGAAGAAGCAGATGTTTACAATGAGTATATAGAAAATAGATTTAAAGAACTTCATAAACTATATGATAAATATCATACTTATGAAGGTGTAAATAATATAAAAACCATAAATGATAATGCAGGGATTGAGCCTGTAAAAGTAAATGAAGAACTATTTAATATAATTTCCGATTCTATAAACTGGTATCATATGTATAGTGACAAAACAGACATTTCAATGGGAGCACTCATTAATGTTTGGTCTAAATATAGAGATATACATGAAGTAGAAGGTGCAGATGAGCTATCTATTGAAAAGAGATTACCTACACAGGAGGAACTTGAAATAGCAGCTAGCTATACTGGAATTGACAAAATAGTCTTAGATAGTGAAAATATGACTGTCTTTATAGATAATGAAAATACTCAAATTGATGTTGGGGCAGTAGCTAAAGGTTATGCTACTGAATTGATAGCTCAAGAAGTAATGGAAATGGGCTTAGATTCTGGAATAATCAATGCAGGGGGAAACGTTAGAACTATTGGAGTACCAAAAGATGGTGTACGATCAAAATGGGGAATAGCAATAGATAATCCCATAGACTCTGAAACACTAATTGAATGGGTAGAAACTAATGGGAATGATAGCACAATAAACACTGCAAATGAAGAAGATTACACAGAAGTAGTGTATGTAAACGACATGAGCATAGTAACTAGTGGTGACTATCAAAGATTTTTTGTAGTAGATGGAAAGCTATATCATCATTTAATAGATAAGGAAACTATGTATCCAGGCGACAATTATCGTCTAGTTTCAATTCTAACGGAAGATTCTGGATTAGCTGACTTCTTATCGACTGCAGTATTTCTAATGGCATATGACGAGGGTAGAGAGCTTGTAGACAGTATTGATGGTGTGGAAGCTATATGGTTGATGAAAGACAAAGAGAAAATTTATACTGACGGAATGAAAGACATAATGTTAAGTACCGGAGCAACTGGCGGTAAATAGTGGAGATAATATGATTAAAAACAATATTAGAGCATTGATATATCACATATTGATGATATTTTTGGCGACACTGATATTATTTGGATTCAAAAAGATATCAGATGTATTAGATATAAAATTGAATAATATAATTGTGAAATTGATAATAGTAGCACTGTTTTTCTTTGCGTACTACTATTTTGGAAAGCTTATGAGTTTGAGAATTAATCCTAAATATGACTTTTTAAATGGTCTTATAATAGCGGGATTGGGCTTATTACTTTTTATGTTTGGATATTTGGGTTTAGGTTCTGAAATGTTTAATATTGAATTGATTGCATCATTATGGAAAATGCCATTCGATATTTTTATGAGCCCAGTTTTAGTTTGCTACACAGTTCTCGGTATAAAATACAATCTTTTATTAGTTATACTGGCATTATTGTTGCCAGGAATAATAATGGGTTTTGGATTCAGAAAGCGAAGAATAAAAGTTAATAAAATCAGAAGAAGAAGGAAAATTAAATCTATGAATATGAATACAAATCAATAGGGTTTATTGATTTGTATTGTTGTATTCAGCTACAAAGGAGTGGCGTTATGGATGATGTAATAATAAAAATTAGCAATTTGAAGAAGAGCTTTGGAGAAAAAGAAATACTTAAGGGGATAGATTTAGAAGTTAGGAAAGGTGAACTCATTGGATATATCGGACCTAATGGTGCCGGTAAGAGTACAACTGTTAAACTTCTACTAGGTCTTTTAAGCGATTATGAAGGTAAAATCGAATTCTATGGAAAAGATATTAAAGATGATATTAGCTATAGACAAAAGATTGGATATGTTCCTGAGGCTTCGTCACTATATGAAGAACTTACTCCAATAGAATATTTGAACTTTATCGCTTCTCTTTATGGAATAGACAGTGAAGAAACTGAATTGAAATCTAAAGGCATACTGTCATTACTTGGGATAGAAGAAGAGAGATTTAACTATAGATTAAGCACTTATTCGAAAGGCATGAAGCAAAAGGTACTATTTACAGCTAGTCTTATACACAACCCAGACATTCTATTCTTAGACGAACCCTTAAATGGTATGGACGCCAATTCTGTGTCCATAGTTAAAGAAGTAATGAGTGAGTTTGTCATGAGAGGGAAAATAATCTTTTACAGTTCTCATATATTGGAGATTGTAGAAAAAATCAGTTCTAGAATAGTAATAATAGATAATGGAGTAATTGCAGCAAATGCGCCATTTGACGAATTAAAGAGTGATTTGCACGATTCTACATTGGAAAGTTTATTTAACGAAATAACAGGATTTACCAATCATTCAGAAATTGCCAACGAGATAGTAAATGTAGTTACAGATGCTAAAGGTGAGAGCAATGGCAAATAATGAAGTTAGGGAAAAAGAAAAAGACACTGTATTCATATTGAGATTATTATCTCCATTCAAATCGTTAATGGAAAAAAGTGGAGTGGATTTCGAAAAGCTAAACTCTATTTTAAAGATAAAAGCCATTTTAGATTATAGAAAGAGAAAGCTAAATGAAGCAAATAACGAAGTGACGATGGCAAATTCCAATAACTATCTATCAATAATGACAATAAATGGGATAATGGGCGTAATTTTTTCATTTGTCGTATATATTATGCCGACTAGTATTCAAATACAACAAAGCCTATTTAATATGATATTAATATTTACTGTTATTATGCAGTTGATATCCAGTTCCTCAGACAGTTTAATAAGCATTAGCGATAAAGAATTGATTATGAGTAGAAATGTAAATGAGATAACTTATAACTTTGCTAAATTTCTACATACAGCGGTTTTCGTTTTAGTAACAGCATATTCTTTTCAAGCTGCAAATGTTCTAATTGGAACTATAAAATACGGGATTGCATTTGGACTTATAACTATTTTAGCGACATTATTTGTTGGTATATTTTCTCTAAGTATAGTAATTTTCATGTATATGGGCATATTCAAGTACTTTGATGGAGATAAATTAAGGGAAGTAACTACTAATATAAATTTATTTATTTCTATACTTTTAGGTGTTGGCTCTCAACTAGCAGTTAGGGTTATAGATCCAGATATGTTTGTAAATGCAGTTTCTAATATGAAAATTGACACCATGTCATTTTTCATGCCTAATGTATGGTTCTCATCGTTTGTTGGCTATTTTTTAGATGGGAATAGAAGTCGTAGCAATATAATTCTCATGATAATTTCTTTAGTCGTTCCAATAGCATTATTTCTTTTATATTATGTAAATGCAGAGAAATTTGAGAAGAACTTAGCAAAAGTTAGTGGTGGGACTAAACTTAAGAGTCATAAATTTGATTTGAAACAGTCCATAGGGAAAGTCATAACAAAAAGTGGCTTTGAGAGAACATTCTATAATTTCACTAATACTATTATGAAAAGAGAAGATACTGTTAAAAGGATTGTACTTTCCCAAATCTCATTAGGTATATTATTTCCTATTATGATGATATTCAACTTTCTTAAAAGTCCTGAAACTATGTCAGAGATAGGTTTTGAAATACATATTATAATGTATATGTTCATTTTTTTTGGTACACAGGGAATGATGTCGATGATGTATTCTCCTAACTATAAAAATGCGTGGATTTATGAGATATCAGGATTGGATAGTACAGTTGAGATGCTTAGAGGAGCAACTAAAGCATATCTTATCAGATGGCTAATTGTCCCGGTAATCCTGTTAGGAATAGCGCTAATGTTTTTATTTGATAACTATACAGTTGTGACATTTATGAATTCATTGTGTCTATTGTATATTCTAGCAGTTTTGAATCAAAGAATATTTATTGATTATCCAATATTTTCAATTGAAAACCAAGTTAGTTCAGGTAAAGGAGTATCTAATTTCTTTATGTTACTAGCTGAAATGTTTTTATATGTAATAATATTTGGGATTAATATAGCGTTTATATTATTCTTAAAAGAATGGTATTTTACAATAGTTCTTGTAATTTTTGTATTTATCGCAGATAGATACGGATATAAAAACTTGTATGAAGTAGAATAAAAAACATCTCAACTGAAATAGTTGAGATGTTTTAATTTTATTCAGCTGCTAAGCTATCGAAATAACCTTGAACTAATACTACTGGAGTTCCTTTGTCGCCACTACCAGAAGTTAAGTCACATAGGCTTCCAAGTAAATCTGTAATCTGTCTAGGTGTAGTACCTATAGATTCTTCTTGGCTAAGTTGATCTGTGCCTTTAGCATATATTTTTTCAGTTACTGCTTTCAATGCTTCGTCAGGAGACAAATCAGAAAGTTCAGTATCTGCAATGTATTTAAGTTTTATTTCATTTGGAGTTCCTTTAAGGCCAGCTGTAAACCCTGGAGAAACTACTGGATCAGCAAGTTCCCAAATTTTACCTATTGGATCTTTAAAAGCTCCGTCTCCATAAACCATTACTTCAGTTTCAATATTATATATTTCATCTAATTTAGTTTTTATTTCCTCTACATATTTTTGGCAATCACGAGTGAATAATTTTACTTCATGATCAGATGCTAGATTAGAACCTAAAAGTCCATATTCTTCATTGTAGCCACTACCATTAATTGGTGTATTTAATATTTCGTCTAGTCCGTAAACTGTATTTGCACCAGCTTCTCTAAGCAGTCTTTTAGTTCTCTTTCTAGTGTGAATGTCTGATACCAGTACATCTTTTGTATAATTAAGTATAACTCTTGGGTCGTTTGCTAGGATGATTTCAATATTATCACCTAAGCATTTGTATAGGTCTACATAGTCAATTCCTGTAAATTCATGTTTAACTGAACTTCCAAAAAATTCTCTATATTCACTTTCTGTAAGTACTCTATCATATGGATTGATTTTCAACTCATCTAATGTATCCAAACTCATTAAATGGTTTCCAACTTCATCTGATGGATAACTTAATAGCACAACAAGTTTTTTTCCACTTTCAGCAATTCCTTTTAACAGCACAGAAAACCTATTTCTACTAAGAATAGGGAATACAATACCTATAGTATCACCTGGGTACTTATTCTTTATATCCTCTGCAATTTCTGAAGTAGTAGCATAATTACCTTGAGCTCTAGCTATTAAAGATTCAGTTATACCTATTACATCTTTATCTTTTAATACTAAATTTTCAGATTTTTGTGCCTCTACGATTGAATCTACAACGATTGAAACAATATCGTCGCCTTCTTTTACTATTGGTGTTCTAATTCCTCGAGCAACTGTACCAACTGTTCTAGTCATGTAATATTACACCCTCCCATTTGTTTAACTAAATTAACTAAATACAACACATTAATATTATATTTTAGTTTCAGTAAAAATCAATATTTATTTTATATTTATTGTCGATTTATCATTAATAATTAAATCAACAGGAATATCATAATCATCATTTTCAAAATCCATAATCTGTTCTTCAAAACATATTCCGATTTTTGTCGGATTGGTATTCAAAGAAGAAAAGAATTTGTCATAAAAACCAGCTCCATATCCAATTCTATAGCCTTTAGTATTGAAAATTAAACCTGGAGTAATGACTAAATCCAATATATTTGGATCTACTATGTCTATTGACTCTTTGTTTGGTTCCAATACTCCAAAATATCCGGATTCAAGGTCTTCGAATCGTGTAAGCTTAGAAATATTCATCAATTTATTAGCTTTATCAATAATTGGAACATATACGTTTTTATTGTCATTAATCGCTCTATTTATGAATTCATGAGTATTAATTTCATTCTTAAAGCTTACAAATACGAAAATATCCTTTGAGCTCTTGTATTGTTCAGAGTCAAACAGTTTATTGATAATAGACTTTGACTTGTAAATATGCGATTTCGAATCTATTTCTTGGAGTTTTTCAAGCATCATCTTTCGTAAATCTTTTTTATTCATAAACAATCACCACTCTTAATTATATAGCATTTTAGTGCTTAAATGTTAAATATTACGAAAATTATTTGATTATAATGTCAATGTCAAAATATTTTTCTTGAAAATGTACCGCATTTCTTATAGTCTCTTCAGTAAATACGGTATCAATAGGAGCTAAAACCCACTTATCTTCACAGTCATTTATCCTTTTTATAATTGCAATAAGTGTTCCTGTAAAATTTGTAATTGGATGTTCAACTCCTAAAATATAGACATCTTGATACATTCCATCACCAGCAATAATACCTTCTATGTATCCGTAGTTTATAGGATATACAGTATTTGGGTAGTCATGGTGAATATAGCCTATAGGTCTATCAATAATTGCCGTAAATTCATTTCCTATCACTTTCATAATTATACCCCTTATTTATGTAATAAATACTTAATTAAATTTTAGCATCAATGGTATAATATAGTAAAATATGAGTTTAATCAAAGTTTCACAATAATTATCGTGGTAAAACTTTAGTTTATTTTGATTATATTGTATAATGTATTATTGACAGAGATTAAGAAATTTGAAAGGTGTATATTATGATAAGATTTGAGAATGTATATAAGGAGTATCCTAATGGTACATTAGCTCTACAAAATATTAATCTGAATATTGAAAAAGGTGAGTTTGTATTTTTAGTAGGTGCCAGTGGAGCAGGTAAGAGCACCATGATAAAAGTGCTTTTAAGTGAAGAAAAAATAACTCGTGGAAATCTTTATTTCAATGATGATAATGTTACAAAAATAAGAAATGCCAGGATACCTTTTTATAGACGTCAAATAGGAACGGTCTTTCAAGACTTTAGACTGTTACCAACTATGACTGTATATGAAAATGTTGCTTATGCAATGGAGATAGTTGGCGCTTCAAACAAAGATATTCGTAGACGTGTTCCCATAGTTTTAGGAATAGTAAATCTGAGTAAGAAAGCTAATTGTTATCCAACGGAACTTTCTGGTGGAGAATCACAAAGAGTTGCCATAGCAAGAGCTATAGTAAACAATCCTGAGCTTTTAATTGCTGATGAACCTACGGGAAACTTAGACTACGAAACGGCAATTGACGTAATGAATGCTCTTATTGATATCAATAAGAGAGGAACTACGATTATAATGGCAACACATGCTAAATCCATAGTTGATGAAATGCAAAAAAGAGTTCTTCAACTTGAGAATGGCAAGTTAATAAGAGATGAGGTAGATGGATATTATGATAAAACCGTTGAGACAGATCAGGTCGATAATTAAAAATGGCTTTAGAGGCTTAACTAGAAATAAAGGCGCTGGTTTTCTTTCAACTGCATCTATTACTGCCGTATTACTACTACTTGGCATAGTCCTTTTAGTCGTAATAAATATGAGTAATATCGTAGAACAGAGTATAAAGACTTTTGACCAAATAGTTGTATTCTTGGTTGATGATTTCACAGTAGACCAATACGAAGCAATTGTAGAGGGAATAAAGGATAAAGATTACTCTTCTAATATCACTTTTACTGATAAAGAACAGGCTATGGAAAATGCTAGAGAAATGTTTAAAGATGACGGATATATTCTAAATGGTTTAAAGACTAATCCATTTCCTGCATCGCTTAATATTGAACTAAAGAGCATTGATCAGGCTGATGAAGTTGTAAATGAATTGGCAAACTATCAAGGGATAGATAAGATTAATTATCACAAAGCAGCAATAGATAAGATGATTACCGTAGATAGATTTACTAAGATAGGTGGTACTGTTCTAGTATTAATTCTTATTGTAGTAACTATTTTCATAATTTCAAATACTATAAAAATGGCAGTTTCTGCTAGAAGTAGTGAAGTGGAAATAATGAGATATATTGGCGCCACAGATAGCTTTATAAAAGGTCCTTTCATTTTTGAAGGAATGACCTTTGGAGTAATGGCAGCAATAATATCATGCGTAATAATGTTTATAGCATATAATGTATTTTATCAAAATTTAAATATGGCTCTATATGATTTCATATCAGTGAGTTTAGTAACTCCTAAACAGCTGTATTTAGATGTAAGTATTATATTTGTTGCTATCGGGCTTGGAGTAGGAGCGCTTGGAAGTTTATTGTCCCTGAGAAGATATTTAAAGGCGTAGGTGAATCGATGAAAAAGAACAAAAAACTGTTATTAATTTTAATCGTTTGCCTAGTATCTATAAATACTATGAGGGCGATGGCAAATGTTGAAATCGATAATCTAAAGAAAGAAAAAGATGAGATAAACCAACAGATAGAAGGTAAAAAAACTGAAATAGACGATTTGAAAGTTCAAGTAGACAATGTTCAAGAAGAAATTAAGAAGCTAGACAATCAAATAGATGTTGCGTCTTCTAATCTTTCAGTAGTTGAAGGCTTAGTACAAGAACTACAAGTAGCTATTGATGAGAATACTGTTAAACTTGAAAATGCACGTACAAATCTAGAGGACAATCAAGAAACACTGGAAAAAAGACTTAGGGTTCTCTATATGAGTGGAGAGATGTCTAATCTTGAGATTCTACTAGGTGCAAATGACATAGAAGAATTATTGACACGTTTTGAAATGTTAGAAATGATAGCAAAGCAAGACAAAGACTTAATTACTTTTACGAACAAACAAATTGTAACCATTAAAGAAACGGAAGCTGAACTAGTAGTTCAACATGAAGAACAAAAACAACGTCAAGCTGAACTCCAAGTTCAGAAACAAAAACTAGTAGATGCAAATAATGTTAAGATTTCTTTCATGCAACAACTTCAACAAGATAAGGTTGCAGCGGAAAAAGAATATGACAAATTCGTAGAAAATACGAAGAATATAGATGCTAAAATCGTAGAATTAGAAAAGAAATTGGAAGAACAGAGAAAGGCAGCAGCTGCAAAAAGACAGATGTCAGGAGCAGTTATAAGTGGAAGTGGAGAACTTTCTTGGCCAGTACCTGGATATAGTCATATTTCTTCTTACTATGGTTATAGGATACATCCAATTTTCAATACTAAAAAATATCATGCTGGTATCGACATTCCAGCACCTACAGGAACGCCTATCAGAGCTGCATCAGATGGGATAGTAATCTCTTCTGGCTGGCAAGGAGGATATGGTAAATGTGTAATGATATCACATGGAAATGGAATAGTTACTCTTTACGGACATAATTCAACCTTAAATGTGTCAGTAGGACAATATGTTGGAAAAGGAGAGACTATAGCACTATGTGGTAGTACAGGATATTCCACTGGGGCGCATTGCCACTTTGAAGTGCGTGTAAATGGTGCGACTGTAGATCCATTAGGATATTTATAGGAGATGCTTTATGAAAAAAAATAAAAAGTCCATACTTATAGTCATATTTTTATTATTAGCAACTAATTTGACCACATTTATGGTATCAAGATATAAGATTTTAGGTATTAAAAACTTTATAAAGTCAAATTATCTTTGGGAAGTAGATGAACAAAAACTTGATGATGGAATATATAAGGGAATTGTAGCATCATTAGGAGATCCTTATTCAAATTATTGGACCAAAGAAGAGTATGAAGCACTAGATGATGATTTGGCTGGAATTCTTTATGGAATAGGCGTACAGATCACCATGAATGATAGAGGAGAAGTTGAAATAATAGCTCCTATAAAAGATAGTCCATCTGAAGAGATAGGAATAATTTCGGGAGATATAATTCAGGCAGTTGATGATGAATTAGTTGGTGATAAAACACTGACTGAAGTCACAGAAATGATAAAAGGCGAACTTGGAACCAAGGTTAAAGTCACCATAAGAAGAACAGATGAAGATAATAGCGAATTATTAGATTTTGAAGTTGTTCGTGCTAAGATAAATTTAGAATCTGTTCATTATGAACCTTTAGAAGGAGATATGGCATATATAAATATATCAAGTTTCTCACTTCAAACTGGAAATGAATTTAGAAAAGTTTTAGCTGATGTCCAAGAAAATAATTCAAAAGGTATAATACTAGATTTAAGATCTAATCCAGGAGGTTCATTAAGTGCATGTGTAGATGTTGCAGACCAAATTCTTGGAGAGGGCAAGATCGTCTATACAGAGAGAAGAGATGGAACTCAAGACGATATGTATTATTCAGATCCACATATGAACGACTTGCCTATGGTGGTTTTAATAAATCAAGGTTCAGCTAGTGCATCAGAAATTGTTGCTGGAGCTATTCGAGACCATAAGAGAGCTCTTTTAATAGGAGAAAACACATATGGAAAAGGAATAGTTCAAACTATGCAAAGACTAAAAGATGGTGCAGGAATCTCACTAACTATTTCTGAATACTATCTTCCAAATGGAGAGAGCATTCATAAAAAAGGCGTTGCTCCTGATATAGAAGTAGTTTTAAATGAGGGTGTAAAAAGAATAGGTTTGACTAATATAGAGGAAGATAATCAATTACAGTATGCAATTGAAGAATTACGTGGTATATTAGAATCGTATTAAAAATATCTTGTCGAATGTATTTCGACAAGATATTTTATTTATTGTATATATTATTTTGACAAAAAGACTAATAAAGGTTAAAATAAAAGAACAGATGTTTCAAGAGGTGGATTATGAATAAATTTAAAATAAAATCCGAATTCAAACCGACTGGAGATCAACCTCAAGCTATTGATAAACTTGTAGATGGATTGAACGAAGGATTTAAGCATCAAACTCTTTTAGGGGTAACTGGGTCAGGAAAGACTTTCACTATGGCAAATGTCATAGAGAGAGTGCAAAGGCCTACATTGGTAATCGCTCATAATAAGACATTGGCATATCAACTGGCAAGTGAATTTAAAGAGTTTTTTCCTGATAATGCAGTAGAATACTTTGTAAGTTATTATGACTACTATCAACCTGAGGCATATGTTCCTCAATCGGATACTTTTATAGAGAAAGATGCACAAATAAATGATGAGATAGATAAATTACGTCACTCAGCAACTATGGCGTTGTTCGAGAGAAAGGACGTAATTATTGTTGCGTCCGTTTCTTGTATTTATGGACTTGGCGACCCAATAGATTACAAATCATTGGCAGTTTCACTTAGACCTGGGATGATAAAGGATAGAAATGAAATAATGCATCATCTAGTAGATATTCAATATACGAGAAATGATATAGATTTCAAGAGGGGAACTTTTAGAGTAAGAGGAGATATTTTGGAGATATTTCCAGCATCATCATCTGAAAATACCATAAGAGTGGAATTTTTTGGAGATGAGATAGATAGAATTTCAGAAGTTGATTCACTTACAGGAGAAGTTTATGGATATATGAAACATGCGTATATTACTCCAGCTTCTCACTTTGCCACTACTGAGGAAAAAGTTAAAAAAGCCATTGTAACTATTGAAGAAGAGCTTGAGGAAAGGCTTAAAGAACTTAGAGACCAAGAAAAGCTATTAGAAGCTCAAAGACTGGAACAGAGAACAAAATACGATTTGGAAATGCTTACTGAAATGGGATTTTGTTCAGGAATTGAAAACTATTCAAGACACTTGAGTCAAAGAGAGCCTGGAAGTAGACCTTATACACTTATAGATTATTTTCCAGATGATTTCCTAACAATTATTGATGAATCACATGTTACACTTCCACAAATTAGGGGAATGTATAATGGAGATAGAGCAAGGAAGACTACTCTTGTCGATTATGGATTTAGACTTCCTTCTGCATTGGACAATAGGCCACTTCAATTTGATGAATTTGAATCCATGATGAATCAAAGTATATACGTTTCTGCTACACCAGGTCCTTATGAAAAAGAACATAATCAGAATTTAGCAGAACAAATAATAAGACCTACAGGATTATTAGACCCTGTAATAGAAGTTAGACCTACGGAGTTTCAAATAGATGATTTAACTAATGAAATTCATAAGATAGTGGAAAAAGGAGAACGGGTATTAGTAACCACACTGACTAAGAGGATGGCTGAAGACTTAACCAAATACCTTGAGGGAATCGGTGTTAAGGTTACCTATATGCACTCTGATGTTGAAACTATAAAACGTATGGAAATCATTCGAGATTTGCGTGTAGGGAAGTTTGATGTATTAGTAGGTATAAACTTATTAAGAGAAGGTTTAGACTTGCCAGAAGTGTCTTTAATAGCAATTTTAGATGCAGATAAAGAAGGGTTTTTAAGAAGTGAAACTTCACTTATACAAACTGCCGGTAGAGCAGCTAGAAATGTTGATGGTAGGGTAATAATGTATGGTGATAAAATTACTAGATCTATGCAAGTTACTATTGATGAAACTAATAGAAGAAGAGAAATTCAAAACAAGTATAATATTGAAAATGATATTACTCCGAAATCTATAGTCAAAGGAGTAAGAGATATAATAGAATCTACAGTCGCCGCAGACGATGTTGAAGAATATAGTGCAGAAGCTTATTCAAATGAAGATTTAATGGCGATGGTAGAAGCATTGGAAATGGAAATGTTGAGATTTGCGGAAGAATTGAATTTCGAAAAAGCAGCTGAACTTAGAGATAAAGCTATTGAATTAAAGAGAATGATAAAATAAAGAGGTGCCTAATTGGATCAAAACAATATAGTAATTAAGGGAGCTAAGGAACATAATTTAAAGAATGTTGACTTAGTTATCCCTAGAAATAAATTCATAGTTTTTACAGGTCTTTCTGGTTCTGGGAAGTCCTCATTAGCATTCGATACCATATATGCTGAAGGACAACGTAGATATGTTGAAAGTCTATCTAGCTATGCTAGACAGTTTTTAGGACAGATGGATAAACCTAGTGTGGAGTACATCGAAGGATTAAGTCCATCTATTGCGATTGACCAAAAAACTACAGTAAAAAATCCAAGATCTACAGTTGGAACAGTGACAGAGATATATGACTTTTTAAGACTACTATACGCAAGGATTGGTGTTCCATACTGCCCAGAATGTGGGAAGGAAATAAGTAGCCAAACCATAGACCAAATGGTAGATACAATTTTAGATTTGGAAGAAGGTACTAAAGTTCAAATACTATCCCCTGTAATTAGAGGGAAAAAGGGTGAACATAAAAAAGTCCTTGAAAAGATAAAAAAAGACGGCTTCATCAGGGTTATTGTTGATGGGGAAATGCGCGATATAAGCGAAGAAATAAATTTAGAGAAGAATAAAAATCACACTATAGAAATAGTTGTAGATAGAATAGTGGTTAGAGAAGGAATAGAAAGCAGGCTTTCTGATTCTATAGAGATTGCATTGGAACAAGCAGATGGTTTGATGATTGCAGATATTATAGACGGAGAACGAATTACTTTTAGCTCCAAATTATCATGTCCTGACTGCGGAATTGTAATTGAGGAAATATCACCTAGAATGTTTTCTTTCAACAGTCCATTTGGTGCTTGTCCTACATGTAAAGGGATAGGTTTTTCAAAAAAAGTCGATGTAGATTTAGTTATACCAAATTACGAGCTTAGTATTGATGAGGGAGCAGTTGCATCATATTCTAGTTCAAAGGGAACTTATTATTATATGATGTTGGAGCAATTGGCAAAACATTATAAATTTGATACTAAAACTCCATTAAAAGATGCTCCTAAAGAGTTTATAGATGCAATTCTATATGGTTCTGATTTTGAAATGAAATTTGTATTTGATAGTTTTTATTCAGGTATGAAAGAATATCAAGGAACTTTTGAAGGCATAGTAAACAATCTCGAAAGAAGATACAATGAGACTTCTAGTGACTTTATGATTGACAGAATAGACGAATTTATGACTGAAGTTCCATGTCCAGAATGTCATGGAGCAAGACTAAAAAAAGAAGTGCTATCAATAAAAGTAGGTGGAATAAATATTTCCGAACTTACTGAAAAATCGATTGTTGAAGCAATAAAGTTCTTTGATGAATTAAAGCTAACTACTAGTCAGGGAATAATTGCAGAACAAGTGTTGAAAGAGATAAAATCTAGATTGAGTTTTCTAAAGAATGTTGGATTAGATTACTTAACTCTTGCAAGAATGGCAGGGACATTATCGGGTGGAGAAGCACAAAGGATTAGATTGGCTACTCAAATTGGTTCTAGTTTAGTAGGAGTAATATACGTACTGGATGAACCGAGTATTGGACTGCATCAAAGAGATAATGATAAGCTACTGACTTCTTTAAGAAATTTAACTGATATCGGAAATACACTCATAGTTGTTGAACATGACGAGGACACTATGCTAATGGCAGACCAAATAGTTGATATTGGTCCAGGGGCTGGTATCCATGGTGGATATATAGTAGCTCAAGGTAGTGTTGAAGATATAAAAAATGAAAAAAATTCTATTACTGGAGACTATCTTTCAGGTAGGAAGAAAATAGAAACGCCTGAAAAGAGGAGAGTCCCAAACGGAAAATATATAGAAATTTTAGGGGCAGCAGAGAACAATCTGAAAAACATTGATGTGAAATTTCCACTTGGTCAGTTTATAGCTGTTACTGGAGTTTCAGGTTCGGGGAAGAGTTCATTAGTAAATGAAATTCTTTACAAATCACTGGCTAAAAATCTAAACAACGGAAAGATAAAACCAGGTGCTCACAAGGAAATCAAGGGAATTGAACAGTTAGATAAAGTAGTGGTAATTGATCAAAGCCCAATTGGTAGAACTCCTCGTTCTAACCCAGCTACTTACACCGGTGCTTTTGATATAATCAGAGATGTGTATGCTAATACTAATGAATCTAAAGTTAGAGGATATAAAAAAGGTAGATTTAGTTTCAACGTAAAAGGTGGTAGATGTGAAGCTTGTAAAGGTGACGGTATAATCAAAGTGGAAATGCACTTTTTACCTGATGTATATGTGCCTTGCGAAGTATGTAAAGGGAAGAGATACAATAGAGAGACTCTTCAAGTCAAATTCAAAGATAAAGATATTTCGGATATACTTGATATGACAGTAGAAGAAGGACTTACTTTCTTTGAAAACTTCCCACGTTTGAATAAGATCCTACAAACTCTCTATGATGTAGGTCTTGGATATATTAAAATTGGACAGCCTTCAACTCAATTATCTGGAGGAGAAGCTCAAAGAATTAAACTAGCTAGTGAACTTAGTAAGAGGGCGACAGGAAAGACTATATATATATTAGATGAGCCGACTACTGGTCTTCACACTGCTGATATTCATAAATTGCTAAGCGTTTTAGAGAGATTAGTTGAGACTGGGAATACGGTAGTAGTAATAGAGCATAATTTAGATGTAATAAAAACAGCTGATTATATTATAGATTTAGGTCCAGAAGGTGGAGATGGTGGTGGAACTGTCGTAGCAACAGGAACTCCTGAAGACATTGCTAAAGTCAAAAAATCTTACACTGGACAGTATCTAAAGAAGATGTTGTAATGAATTTGTAAATCAATTTCATATGAAATACGATATAATCTATATGTAAATTGAGAGGTGATTAAGTGAAAAGATTTATAAAGTCAAATGCAATTTTGTTGTTGGTAATACTATTATTAGGACAAAATGTATTTGCAGACAAATTTGTGAGACAAAATAATTTTTTAAATGAGAAATCCGGTTCTGAAAGAACTGCTCAAATAAAGAAGTTTCAAGCTATTAATAATCTTCAAGTAGATGGTGCATTAGGTCAAAGAACAAAGGATTTATTATACAATGAAGAATTGATAGTTTATGATATAGTAGAAAATCCTCCAACGAAGGATTATTGGATAGTCGTAAATAAGAGTAGACGTTCATTGACACTATATAAAGGAAATGCAGTAGTTCAAAAATATGCTGTTGCATTAGGGACTTCAGAAACGCCTACTCCTTCAGCTAAGGGAAAAATAAGCAGCAAAGTAGTAAATCCTGCTTGGGGTGGAATGGGTGGTAAGTATACTCCTAGAAAAGCTGATGATCCATTGAATCCTTTAGGAGAAAGATGGTTAGGACTTGATTTAGGAAAAGGACTAAGTGGATATGGAATACATGGAAATATTGTTCCAAATTCAATAGGTAAATATGTTTCGAATGGATGTGTTAGAATGTTTAACTATGACATAGAAACTGAGGTTTTTCCTAAAGTTGGAAAAGGTACAATTGTATGGATGGGAACTGACGAAGAATTAGCGTCTTGGGGTGTTAGACAATTAGTTGATAAGCAAGATTTAAATGCCAAACCAACGCCTGAAGTAACACCAGTACCAAATCCTAATCCTACTACGACAGCAGAAACTCCTAGTGAAGTAGCTCCTGTTGAAGAAGAGAAAATAGAAGTAGTAGACTTTGATTCTATCTACAAAAAAGAAAACAAAACCTCAAGTAATTAACTTGAGGTTTTATAATAAGTAAAAGGAGTTGATGAGATTATGGATAATAAAAAACAAAAGTTCAAAATGATAAATTTGATGTTTAATGTGCCATTCATAATGCTTTCATCGATTGCTCTCATTGTGCAAAAAGAAAAACTTTCAATGGTGCTTTTATCTGCTTGGATTGTACTAGGTTTAATGATTAGATTTTACTATTTTGACTCGATGAAGGACTGGCCAGGCTTCTTAGTAGATTTCAAGGACAGTGAATATTTTAAAATAGAAGCTAAAGAAAATCTTAGCAAAATATTTATATTAGCCATAATTATTAATACAGCGCTAATGGGATTTATTTTACTATATATTAATATCCTATATAGCGAAAATGTAAATGATTTTTTAAAGTATATTATGTTTGTGATGTCACTTGGAATTTATCTCGTTACGAGCGTAAAGGATATAAAGAGATATTATTAATTGGTTAAGTTTACTTGCTTCAGAAGTAGGTGAGCATAACCAATTTTTTTGTATCATCAATGAGGGAGTTTTATGGTGAATCGACTATCATTGAAGAGTCAATATATGGTATAATTATAAGAAGTATCTTAAAGGAGAGATCATTTTGAGTAAAGATAAATTTTTAATAATCGACGGCAGTTCCATATTCTTCAGAGCTTTTTATGCACTTCCACTTTTAATGAACAAAGAAGGCATATATACAAATGCAGTTTATGGATTTATTAATATGGTTCAAAACACAGTAGATGAATATGACCCAGAGTATAT
>JAAYFG010000080.1 GCA_012728335.1 Tissierellia bacterium
AATACTACTGGTGCTGTTTGACCTGGTTTTACTACCTTGTTATCAGCTACTTTCGTTCCTGTAAATGCTCCTGGTAAAATATCATACTCATTTGTCACTGTAAAACCATCTGTTACATTTCCTGTTATTACAGGTTCTTTATAATTTTCTACTTTTTTTTCTGTAACATAATATTCAAATTCACGTCCACTTGGATCGTGTTTTGCTGATTTTTCAAAAGTTTTCTCTAAAGTTTCTGATGTTTTAAAACTTCCTACTAATTCATCAATTATCGTTCCATCTACTTTTTTTCCTTTTCTATGTAATTCTATTGTAGCTTCAGGTTGTGGTCCACCACTCCAAACTTTATTAACTTTAATATTTAATGCATTTGGATCTGTTGGATTTTCTCCATCTCTGCTATTGGTTACTGTGAATTTAGGAGCAGATTCTCCTTTTACTATGGTTGTTTTTTCTGGGGTATATGTCGGAATATATCCATGAGTTTCTATTTCTTTGATTGTATAATCTCCAAAATAGAGTTTTTCAATTATTTTAGTTTCTCCAGCTATTAAATCTACGCTTGTTTCTATTCCATATTCATCTGTTACGACAATAGTAAATACTATTGGTTCATTTGCTGCCCTTTTTGATCTTGAGGTCTCAATTTCATTTTTTAATAATTTTTCAACTTCTAATGAACCTTCTTTTGCACCTACGGCATTTGTAATGGAGTTATTTATAAAATCATATTCTCCTAGTATCCAATTGGCATTACTTGCTTTATCTTCTACAAAACTTTCTTTTACATAGTAAATGTATTTATTACCATCATTATCTAATTCATTTACATCTTTCCATGTTGCTGTTGTTGTTACTCCGTCGACTGTTTTTGTTTCGGCACTTGCTACTTTCTCACCTTCACCATTTTCAACTTTTCTATATAATTCAAAGTTCATTTTCGGACGTGTTACTTTTTCATCTCCGACCCAAATTTTTGTTGCAGTAAAGTCAGTTTTTGGTGCTGTGTAAGTATTGGTTACGACAAATCCTGTCGATTGATCTCCTGTAATCTCTATTGCATAATTTTCTATGGCTAATTCTTCTACATAATATTCAAATTCACGTCCGCTAGGATCGTGTTTTGCCAATTCTTTAAATGTTTCACTCGTGACGGTAGCATTTGCAGTAAATACTCCAACCTTTTGATCTATTGGAGTTCCATCTACTTCTTGTCCTGTTCTCCAAAGTTCAATCACAGTGTCGGGTTTCGGACCACCTACCCACTTTTTTGTTACTACGATATTAAGAATATTGTCTCCACCGGTATTTTTATTGATTACAGTTACATTCTTTTCATTCCCATTATCATTTAAGATTGCTTTCGCCGGCTCTGTTGTCTCTGCATCTGTACCAACTTTGTAACTCGGTGTATAACCATGAGCTTCTATCTCTGTAATGGTATATTCTCCATAATATAGTTCAGAAACTATTTTTTCCTCTCCAGCCACTAAATTAAATGTTTCTGAATAACCATATGGCCCTGTGACCTGAAAAGAAAATTCAATTGGCTCTGTTGCAGCACGTCTATTTCGAGTGCTATTGTATTCATTTTTAAACTCTTTTGTAATCGTCAGTTTTCCATCTGCCCCTTTTATGTTTGCAGATGCTTTTAATTCTTCCCCTGCTGTCCATGCCGTCTGATTATATACCACCACTTTTTCACCATTGGATAGGGTTAATTCTGCTCCATCGGCGGCTCTTCGAATGGCTATCCGATCTGCACCGGATAGGGTCCCTTCATATATTTTTAATTTATTTGTGGTTGCTTTATTGGTAATGAGGGATCCGGCTGTAATTTCATCGACGGTTGCTTGATAAGTATATGTTTTCACTTCTTCCGGCTTCGGATCCGGTGTCGCTGTTAGAGTATCCTTAATGATGATATTTGTTCCATCATTGGTTACATTATTTCCCATGGTTCCAATCGTAAGTCCCGTTTGAATCGGATCTTTAATTGTAATAGGAAGAGAAGCGTTACTACTATTATTAATAGTAACTTTATATTCTACAATGTCGCCTTTTTTAGCAATTACAGTGTTATGGAAGGTTTCATCTCCAACCAATAAATCTTTTGTTCCATCATTTGGTTTTGTTATATTTCTAACCTCTTTAGTTAGATTTTCAAGTCCCCCAAGGGGTCCTTCGGGATTTCCCACTTCTACAAATTTAATGGAAATAACTGGTTTACGATTTGTTCCCTCTGCTGTTTCTGAAACAGAAATATAACCCTTTAGTGAAGTACCATCAACTTCTTTAAAAGCTAAAGTATCAAAGGTAACGGCCCACCTAGTATTATAATAGTTATCTATATCTGTATACCCATCTACAGTTATGGAAAAGACTTTTGATAGAGAGAGATTCTGCTCCAGTTCCGCTCTAGAAAAAGAATACTCTTGCGGGTTCATTTTGTCAGTGATATCTTGATCTGGCTGAATTTTTCCACCATTTATTGGGTCATTACCAACATAGTTTCCTTTTAAATTTCCCTATAGATTCTCCTCTAAATAATCTTCCAAGGTATATGGGCTTCCTGCCAATGGCTCAAAGGAAATATCAAACTGAATATCCAGTGAGATTTTATTAGAAAAGAGGGTCATTCTAGGGCTAACTTCACTTTCGTTGGCATCAATTGATTCTTGGATGGCTTCCGATAGATCCACTAAAGGATTTTCATCTCCATAGGTAAAAGATACCTCTCCTGTTGTTGCGCCTGGATACGGTCCTGTTTTAACCCTTTTCAAGTTTTCTTTTGTCACTTCAACAGTAGTTGTACTGGAAATACTCTCTACATTATCTCCAAGAAGAGTATTTGAGAACTGCACTATTGTTACTCCTGTCGCATCTAACACCTTAAAGGTCAATTCTATTTGGACAGTCTCGCCAGGATTGATATCTCTAATCACAACCTTAGAGCTTCGTGGCTCATTAGAATAATTCGAATGTACAAATTCAAATCCATCTGGTGTGTTGAAATTTAAATATAAATTTCTAGCAACTTCCTCACCAATGTTTCTAATCTCAGTATTTATTGTTATTTTCTCACCAACTTTTACTTCTCCACTTTGTGAGTATGTTGTCATTTCTATTTTAGCTTGTCTTTCTTCTAAAGATTCTTCAATGAACTTCGGTTCGGAATCTTTTCCTTCTGGCACAATGACTTCTTCATTACTTCCCATTTCATTGGGGACTTCATTGTTTTGATTTTGCACATTTTCCATGTTTTCTTCGAGTACATGTTGAACTTGTGCAAATGCTTCCAGAGGAGTTACCAGAAGAATTGCAAATGCCAAAATAAAGGAAATACTTCTTATAAATTTATGCATCGTTTTTGTCATACTTCTTCACTCTCCTTATAAGATTGCGCTCGAGAGAAACCTCGAACGCATCTATTACTTATTTTCCTACATAGGTAATTACAGAATTTGATAATTTACCCTCTACTTTTGATTGCAAGACAAGCTTTACAGCTTTTTCTTGCACTTCTGTAAACTCAATGTATTGAAGATCATCATCTAAAGTCTCCTCTAGTTGTCCGATGATTTCACCCTGTGCGTCGTATACTCTCACTTTCGCTCCTACATCTGTATAGAAAAAGATCATATCTTCATCCACGGCGTCGATTGTTATGCTTGTAATTTCTTGTTCAATGCTGTCAGGAATTTCTCCTTTTACTATATTTGATAACAGTTTTTGTCCTGGTCCAAAGTTCTGCCCTTCTGTAATGGTTCCCTCTTGGAAGACTACGTCAATGGGATATCTCCCTCCAGCAATACCGTTATCTCTGTGAACCTTTCCATCACTGCCGTCATTGACATATTCTTCCCCAGCGTAATTTTTATTTAGGGCAATGGTCAGTTCCGAACTGTTTCTCGTATCCAAAACTCCATTTCCATCTGATTCAAAAACTCCGATTACTTTTCCATTTTCAAAACTATCGATAGGCTTTTTATCTGTACCGGTTTCGGAATAGTTCCGATCAAATACGAAGAACCTTCCGGCTTTCCCATTGGGATTAGTAAATCGAATATAGACAAAGTGTGTATCTCGTTCCGTTGGATTTTCAATATCTATTACTTCCGCATCTACTTTTGAAATTATATTTGGATTTGCTTCATAATTAAACGTATATTTCAGACTCAAGCTTTCCAATAATTCCGTATCATTATATTTTCCATCTAATTCAAATGGTTGTGTGATGACATGATTTGCTATTGTTTCATCTTCTTTTGCCACTAAATCCCAACCATTTTCTGAGTAGAAATCTTCTTTATAACTTACAATTGATAATGTGTCATATTTGTATGTCGGCGCATCATTTTTTACGCCTCCACTGCCATCTGGAACTGAAGTTATAATTTTTCCGTTGGCATCTAACGGAACTCCAACCGTTGTTGTATTGACATCTCCTATTGTTGTTTTCTTAATATTTTCGTCTGTGTAATCATACACAACTTGATCTTTCTGTCCACCGTGTTCCGGTAATATTATGTCATTTCCATCTTCGTCTTTTATTGTAACGGATGCATCTCCAACACCATTATGTAAAACTTCAACTGGCGTATAGAAATTATCTACTACATATGCATCTACTCCAACTGATTCTGAACCATATACATCAGATATTGTTCTAAAAACTACTATGCAGTTGTCATTTACATCTACATTACCTGTTTGAAGAGTTGCATTTTCTGCCTTAGTTTCAACAGTTCCATACTCATAACCTTTACTCATTAAGTCTTCGAAATCTTTATTCGTTAAGGCAACTGAACTGTGAACATATTTATAAGCATCTTCATTTGTCATATCATAAGGAATTTTAATATATTCCATTGATTTAAACTCAGGTTTTACAACTAGATTTAAATTAGGATCATTTATCTCTTCAGGCACTGTTGCTTTTACAGTAAATGTTAATTTTTCAGTATTATCAACTTTATAAACTTTACCTTCTGGAGCTACAAATGACATTGATCCTTGTGGCATAGTAGGTGCTCCACGCATAAATACAAGTTCATAGACATATCTATTATAAATTCCTCTAGTTGCATTAAGACCAATGTCGGGATCATCATACTTCGTCTCAAAGTCCCAACCCCAAGCTATGGAGCCTGCACCATCATAAGAGGTCTTAAATATATTTCCAGAAGTGTCTAAAAATACTGATGATGAACGTTCAGTAGATATGTCAACCATCTGTGCTGGTTCTAAGAAAGTTAATCCTACCCATGCCTCATTAGGATCTATTGCTGGCATCGCTACAGTTCCAGTTCCTGCAAGATAATAACGTCCTGTTGATGAATTAAAACCTAGTTTATTACCTTCACTGTCTAAAACATTCCCTTGCTCATCTTTTAACATATACTTTTCATCCCAAGCAGTAGGGTTCAAAGTGTTTATCCCATAGCCTCTATACCTATTTGCAGGTACTCCAGCTCCTGTAATATATTTAGGAAATTTATCACTTGAGTCGTTAAATTGAGTATTTCCATCTCCAGTTATCCTTGGGTATAAAGCAGCCTCTGTTTGTCTAAAATCAAGAGCAGTATTGTAGCCACCTTCTCTAGCTTGACCATGGTATCTACCATCTCCCCATGCCCAGGATCTACCTTTCTGATCGATAAAGAAAGATACTGATTCTCCAGCAAATATCTTTTTAGGAATAGGTGTATATCCCACATATGCTATTTCTGAATCATTTATCTTTACTTTTGTTGGTGTGGATATAGTTCTAGCTACACCTCTTGGTCCACCACCAAATATTTGACCCCATTCATACACATTTCCTGAATCATCTAAAGCGACATTTCTTGAATAAGAAGTGTCTATTGCTACTATATTTGTTAAGTTGGAAATCTTGTTAAAACTAGTAGTCGTTCCAAATGTACTTCCATCTCCCAGTGCACCAAAAGCTCTATTTCCCATAGACCAACACGTTCCATCTTCTGCTAGTGCAATTGTAAAGGCATCTCCTGGAGAAATTTTAGTAAATTTCACACCTGTTGGAGCTGAGATTTTCACCGGAGTACTTTGATAAGATGCACCACCTGGAATTCTTCCTCCTGCACCATATCCCCAAAACCAAGTATCTCCATTTTCATCTACTGCCGCAACATGATGTGCTTGATTTGCTTTTGCTGGATAAAAATCAACTACTTTGGCAGGTATATTAACCTTTACTGGAGTAGTATTTACCATAGCGTTTGTTCCGTTACCCATTTGTCCTTCAAGCCCTCTACCCCAAGCATACATATTTCTTTCACTATCCAGTGCATAAGCCGTTTCATATCCTGCTGCAATTTTTACAACTTTAATATCGTTATCAACAAAATACGGAAGCCTTCTCATGCCTCCCGCATAGTTTAAATCCGTTTCGCTTAAACCCAATCCCCCTCTACCACTTATGTTATATCCCCAAAACCAAACTTTTCCTTGTACGTCAAGGGCATATCCTCCTAGTTTACCGGATGCTGTTTGAGTAAATTTGATTATTGACAACTGCTCATAAATCGGAGCATCTTTGCTGTAGTCAAAATTATACTTCTGTGTTGTAGCCGTACCTCCAGTAGCTTTTATATACCTATCATATAAATCTTTTGTCGTAATATAATTGTTTTTTTCTTTTACTCCTTCATTGTTTATTGCTCTTAATTTGCCTTCCACATTGCTAGTTTCTCTTATACTTTCAACTAATAAAGAATCACTATTGATTGATTCATCAAATAACACCTGTGAAGCTTCTTCGTTTTTCTCAGAATCTAGTACTTCTAACGTTATTTCAGAATCTTCTTTGTTTTCTATAATCATATTACTATCTGCAAATGTCGGAACTACAGTTCCAACTATTATAAGACTTGATAACAATATGCTTAATATTTTCTTTTTCACCTAACTCCTCCTTTTCCATTTTTCTAACACTATGTTTTATAATGCTTTTTTGGTAAATACAGTGGCCGATCAAATTATTTACCACAAACTCACTGTTTATTTACATAAAAGTGCTATATCTGTAATAAAATCATACCCTTTACTATGAATATTTTTATTATCTTTTCATATCTTTCCTCTTTCGATATAGTTTCAGATTACAGTAAGTCACTTCCTTTAGCATCCACCTCCTTGATTCAGAATCTATCCTGTATGAGTATAGTAAAAAATAGTGACATCTGCTTATTTAGACCATTATACCCCTTAATCGAATTATTGTCTACCTAAATTATGTTATATTAGTTATGAAATTTTTTACTATAATAACCAGCTACTTGTACACTTTTATAATAATAAAATAACCACTCTTCATTGAATTGTTAATCATTTATATTCTTATATAATATAATATTTTAGCTAGTCCAATTTTATTTAGTTCTTAATAATCTATTAATAACTATCCCTATGAATAGCTAAAGGTTTTCTCATGTGGTTCAAAAGACCAATTTTATTAGCTATGCCTAAAAGGCATTTTTTAGTCTGCCTTTTGTTATTTCTTCCTGCTAACCCTTAAAAGGGTCACTATTTTCATTGTTAACTGCTTATTCATTTCATCTTGTTTTTATTGGTTTTTTATATATGCGCAAATACTATGTGATACTTACAGTTCCATTTTGCGTGTGATAAACTATGAGTATCATTTATTTTTATTAAAAAGACCTCCTTGATTTTTAATTTTAATTAGTTAGAATAAAACTATTTTATCATGGAGGTCTTTTTAATTGTTTCTCAATGCTAAAGCTTAACTGAAACCAGTCTAACTGAAAAAATTTGATATAAAAATGGCAAACTATCAGTTGTAGTCTGCCATCTATTAGTATTATTTATATATATTTTCTAGTTCATCGACTTTATTTTTAAATACCTCAAATGCTATCCTCAGCGTCTCAGGGTCACTCATATCCGCTCCTGCAAATTGTAGTTGTTCTATTGGGAAATGATTTCCACCATCTTTTAGGAAGTTCAAATATCTTTCTAGAGCGCCTTCCTCACCATTTAAGACTTTAGTTGAAAGTATTGTTGCCGCGGAAAATCCAGTTGCATATTTATAAACATAATAGTCACTATAAAAATGAGGAATTCTTGCCCATTCCAATGATATCAATTCATCACTTACTACTCCATCTCCGAAGTAAAGCTTATTTAAATCATAATAAATTGAGCTATAATCTTCCTGAGTCAATCCTTTACCATCTTCAATTGCCTTATGGGTATCTCTTTCAAATTCTGCAAACATAGTTTGTCTAAACACAGTTCCTTTGAAACTGTTAATGTGGTGATCAAGTAATAAGATCTTTTCTTTATCTGTCTTTGCATTTTTTAGCATGTAATCTAATAATAATAACTCATTAAATGTTGAAGCAACTTCTGCTGCAAATATTGTATATCTACTATACAAGAAATCATTATTTGCTCTAGAATAATAGCTATGCATTGAATGCCCTAATTCATGAATAAGCGTAAACACAGAATCTAAATTGCCAGTATAGTTTAAAAGCACATATGGTTGACTATCATGACATCCACTAGAATAGGCTCCAGACCTTTTTCCTTCTCTAGGATATACATCTATCCAATTATCATCAAAAGCTTTTCTCATGTCATTTTGGTACTGCTCACCCAGTGGTGCAACAGCAGCAATAACCATTTCTTTTGCTTCGTCAAAAGGAATCTGAATATCTGAATCATCTGTTATGGAAAGGTACACATCATACATATGTGTTTCCTCTAGTTTCAGTACTCTTTCCTTTATTTCATAATACTTGTAAAGATATGGCAAATACTCATGAACGATGTCAATTAAATTATCATAAACACTTAGAGGAACGTCATCACGATAAAGTTCCATTTCTCGAGAAGAATTATAGTTTCTAATATTTGATTCGATAATTAATCCTTTCATATTACCATATAACATTGATCCGATAGAGTTAGCACTCTCTTTCATCGTTTCATAGTACTTTTCAAAAGTCTCTTTTCTCACTTCTACATTAGGATTTGCAAGTAATTTAGTGAAGTTGAAATTAGATAATTGTTCATTTGCACTTTCAATAAAAGGAAATTTCATATCTGCATTAGTCAACATATAGTAGTCATTTCCCGGCATTCCTTGTAATTCTGACATCTTACTCATGATGCTTTCTTCGGCTTCAGAAAGCGTATGAGCTTTGTATCTTAATATTTTTTCTATAAAAAGTTTATAGGCATTGTATTTGTCGTCATTTAAAATTTCTTCTATTTCCGATTCGTCTAAAGAAAGAATTAAAGGCTCTACAAAGGCAAATTTAGAGCTTATTTCTATCATCAAAGATTCCATTTCAATATTCATCTTTTGATATTTAGTGACTCTGCTGTCCTCATCTCTTTTCATATGAGCATAAGTACCTAATTTAGACCAAGTTCTCCTAGCCTTTTCATTAAGTTTTAATAATTCCAGTAGTGATTCTTTCTGATTATCAGAATAATCATCTACTTTTGCTAAGATTTCTTTAAGTTTTTGAACATCATTTTCAATTTGTTCTTCTGAACTGTAGATTTTGGATAAATCCCAATTGTATGAATCCATTTTCCCACTCCTTTATTGTATTATCATATAACTATTTTATACCAGATTCGCTATTAATACAAAAGTATTCGAGAATATTTATCAATATGAAAGGAAATCCATCTATCCCCTATCTAAATTAAATAAGTCCTTATTAGCATTCAACCACTTAGCAATTCCATCATTATCATTGCTGTTGCAAATAAAGTCTGCAACTGCCTTTACTTCCGGTATTGCATTTTTTACTGCAATACCTAGTCCAGCATTTTTTATCATTTCTATATCATTATAGTCGTCACCAAAAACAACTACTTCTTCTAAAGAAAATTTATAGAAAGAAGCTAATCTCATTATTCCATTCCATTTGTTAGCATCTTTATTGAAAAATTGAAACCAATTTTCGCCTGAAAAGCCTACATAGTCTATGGATGGAAAGCTTTGTTTAATCTCTTGCACTATATTTATATCTGAGGTTTCTACGGTTATTTTATATATCTCACAATTACATTCCTTCGAAAAATCCATATATTTTACTGGAAGATAATCTTTCCAGCTAGGATCATCTTCGTCTACAAGTTTATTTACGTAATATCCACCATCAGTATCTGTAGTTATGTACTCAACACTTTCACTTTTTATAAGATTATCAAAAACACTTCTAGCAATATCTTTATCGATGCATGAATGAAATATTATCTCATCCTCAGCATTTATTATAGATCCTCCATTTGCAATTATAGCATTGGGCTTTAACGACTCTATAAAATCCGATGCTGATTTTTCTGAACGAGCAGTTGCAAATACAATCTTAACTCCATTTCCCTTATATTTTTTCAAGGTATTTTCAGTGTATTTCGATATTGAGCCATCCGACTTTAGAAGAGTTTTATCTAAGTCCATAACAATCATTTTTATCATATTTACCTCCAATAGCTTATGTCACCGCGAAGTAATTATATCAATCCTAATTTAATTCTATTATCTAATTCCCATAACGCCACTTTATTGCTATCATATCATATCTTAACTTTTCATTTGCCGTTTTGTAATCTACCCATTCGTAGCTTCTATGTTCACTGGATATCATCAAATCTCTGGACGATAATTCAATGGCGAAAGAATATTCCGGAATGACTAAACATTCTTCACCCCAAACTATCCTTGCATCACCAAAACAATCTGTAGATATGCTACAAGTAGTTTCAAGTTTATAATATTTTGAATCACAAGATATATCCGCTTCTTCATTGGCTTCTCTTTTTACAGAATCTAGTATAGATTTATCCTCATCTTCTCAACCACCAGAAATAAACTGCCATATATCAATATCTCTTCTTTTAAATATACAATACAATACCTCACTTTTCGTTTTAATAAAAGGTAATGCAACACTTGATATTTAGCCCTCCCCATAGTATTCACCTCAACTATTTATGCTTTCATTTAATCTTATTGGTTTTCGTTCTCGTTCACATTTTCACCATCTTTATACACACTTTCTTCTATATCCTCTAATTCCATATCGTCAACTCTTCCAAAATAGTCCTTAATTTTTGACTTTGCCAATCTCCTAACTTCATCATCTATATAAAACGACACATATACCAATGCACCTGCAAGTATTGCAATATCATCTGTATAGCCTATACCAGGTAGTAGATCAGGTATTAAGTCTATTGGCAGAATAAAATACCCTAAGCCACCAATGATAATCCCTTTAATGTGTTTTGGTATATTGGGTTTTTGGAGAACATAGTACAAAAGTAAACCCATGTATACTGCTTTTAGTCCCGCTTTCTTAGCGTATTTCAATAATTTTTTAAAGAAGCCTTCATTCGAATAATGCTTTTCATATTTTCCGTAATCAATATTTCTAGTCATAACCACAACCTCCTTTTTGTCATTATATCAAAATTAACACTTCTCCAGTAGTCTTAGTTTCAATAAAACACACCATTGTTTTGCATTAAAAGACGATGTAGCTACTATCTACATCGTCTTTTATTTCTATATCGTATTCATTATAATCTGCTAGGGGCTATTATAACTTTCACACTACTATTTTACTGTATCAGCCACTATTTTTAGTGCTCTGTCTAAATCTGCAATAATGTCTTCTACATTTTCGACTCCTACTGATAGTCTTACTTGTCCATCATATATTCCTACTTTTTCTCTTTCTTCTTTTGACATATCAAAATGACTCATTGTAGGTGAATGTTGTATCAGTGAATCTATATTGCCTAGACTTGTTGCTAAACTAACTATTTGTAAATTATCCATTAACACTTTTCCTGCTTCAATTCCACCTTTAATATCTACACTCATCATTCCACCAAAACCGTTCTTCATTTGTTTTTTTGCAATTTCATGGGTTGGGTGATGAGGCAAACCTGGATAGTATACATTTTCAACTTGTGGATGTTTCATCAACCACTCAGCAACTTGCATTGCATTTGAACAGTGTTTTTCCATTCTTATTCCTAATGTTTTCATACCTTGCATTAGTAGCCAAGCATCAAATGGTGATATTACTTGTCCAAAACATTGTAATATAGGGAATCTAGCTCTATCCATTAATTCTTTGCTTCCAGCTAAAACTCCTGCTACTACAGTTCCATGTCCACAAAGATATTTAGTTGCACTATGAACTACTATATCAGCTCCCAAAGTCAAAGGGTTTTGTAGATAAGGTGAAGCAAATGTACTGTCTACGATTAGTTTTGCTCCATGTTTATGTGCTACATTTGCTGCCAATTCAATATCTGTAATTCTTAAAAGTGGATTCGCAGGTGTTTCAATATAAACACATTTTGTATTTGGTTTTATAGCAGCCTCTATATTTGAGATGTCAGAAGTATCTACCATTGTCATCTCAATGCCTAAGTCAGTTAATACATTTTTTACTAGGGCAAATGTACATCCATATATTACATCTCCTGCTACAACATGGTCTCCTGCTCTAAGTACTGTTAGCAAAGCAGTAGAAATTGCACCCATACCTGAACTAACTGCCAGAGCAGCTTCTGCATTTTCCATTATAGAAATTTTCTTTTCTAGTTCTGCTTGTGTAGGACTTCCAAATCTTGTATAAGTAAATCCTTGATCTTGATTTTGGTTAAGTCTTATTGCCTCTTCTGTATTTGGTAATACATATGTTGATGTTTGATAAATAGGGCTAATGTGTGCTCCTGTTACTGGATCATGATATTGACCAGCATGCAACGCCATCGTACTAAAACCCATTTCTTTATAATCCATTTTAACTACCTCCATTTATTATACATGTTAATTTTTTTGCCTTTAGGATCTCATATTCCTAACTAATACCATTTTATTACAACTTGTTTTCCTATACATCATACGTTTTGTATGAAGAAAATCTTTTTGTTTTAGTCAAATTTTATTACAACTCATAACTCTTAATGTCACTCAATAAATCTCTTCATAATTCTGTAATTTTTCACATGATTTTTCGTTTAATATCAATACTGATGTAAGAACGAATAGCATACCTAGTATTTCCATAGTTGAAACCTTTTGATTGAAAATAATTATTGACCCAACTACAGAAACAGGTACTTCTAAAGTTGCAACTATTGAAGCTTTACTAGATTCAATACCAAGTGATAGTCCGGTTATGTAAAACAAATAGCTTACAGCTGTTGATAATACTCCTAACATAATCACAAATAAATAAACTAAAGGATTAAAAGGTATTTCAAATATTGCTAAAGGATTTGAAAACGCTAATGAAAACAAAAATGCAAACCCAAAAGTGTATGTCAATACCGTTACTTGTTCGTAATCACCTATAATTTTCTTATTCAAAATAGTCATCGTAGCATAACAGACACCCGAAGCCAATCCTAACAATACGCCTATTGGATTGAAGCTTAAAGAATTTAAGTTTCCACCAGTTATGGTTAACCAGCATCCTATTACTGAAAGACTTAGTGCTAAAAGCTTTTTTATTGTAATATCTTCTTTAAAAATAATACTAGACATGATTACGACAAAGATGGGCGATGTGTTAAGCAATGTAACAGTTGTTGGTATAGATGTTAGCTCCATAGCGCTAAATACCAGAAAGTTGTATATAGCATGACACACAAAACCTATAATAGCGCAATATGCTAATCCTCTCTTATCAATTTTAAACAATGCTTTATCTCTAAATAATATATACGCTAGCATAGTTATAAAACCAAATAACATTTTCATTGAAACTAGATCCCTAGAGCTAATACCATTATCTAAAATATACTGTGAATATAAGAGAGCCGTTCCCCATAATACACTACTTATTACAATCATTAAGCTACCAACAAGAGGTTTTTTATCTTTCGTCACTATATCCCTCTTTTCATAATTAATCTATTTTATAGCTTGAATAATTTAGAAAGATAAATACTAATATCATTCTAAATTACTCAAGCATTAATTCAATTTTTATTCTTTAATAAACAATTTTCGTTCTACATTAGCTAAAGTTTCGCAGCCAGTCTCAGTAACTCTAATCGCATCACTTATTTCTACTCCAAAGTCTTCATAGTACATACCTGGTATAACATGGATTGTCATATTAGGTTGTAATATAGTCTTATCACCAGGTCTTAAACTAATAGTGTGCTCACCCCAATCAGGTGGATAGTTTAATCCTGTAGAATAGCCTATTCTAGATTCTTTACACAGCCCATATTTTTTAAGATTGTTAGCCCATACAGCTTCTGCTTCTGCAGCGGTTACACCTGGTTTAATAAAGTCTAGTACTTTATTTAAACCTTCTATAGTTATCTTTGCAGTTTCTTCTAATTTTTGATTAGGTTTACCTAGTGATATCGTTCTAGACATAGGTGAATGATATCTTTTGTAGCAACCAGCTAATTCAAATATTACAATATCTCCATCTTTATATTTTTCATCAGTCCATGTCAAATGACAAGCTCCTGCATCTACGCCTGTAGGCATTAAAGGAACAATTGAAGTATAATCTCCACCATATTCTTCTGTACCAGAAGTAAATGTTCTATATATTTCTGCTGCCATATCACATTTTCTAACGCCTACATTTAGATATTCTATTGCTTCAGTCATACCTTTAGTCATTATGATTCCAGCACGTTTCATATATTCAATTTCAGCATCAGATTTCACTATTCTAATCCAATTTACTAGTCCTTTAGCACCTTCAAATTTTGCATTTGGCAAGCCTTTCTTCAAACTCTCAAAGCATTGAGCAGTAAAGTAATAATTATCCATCTCAACTGCTATTCTTTTATTTCCTTGTCCTTTTTCCGCTAATACCTCTGATACATAGTCCATAGGATGTCTAACATCACTTTGTACATAATTATCGCTATAACCAATTATGTTTTCATGTTTTAACCAAGCTGTTTTTCTAGCGGCGATTGCATCCATAAACCTACCTATCCACACTGGTTCTTCTTCATCTAGAAAAACTGCAACCATTTGATGAACATAGAAAGAACATGCATTATATCCAGATATGTAATTCATATTTGCTGGATCAGTTATTAATAATACTTCAATTCCTCTTTCTTCCATCTTTTCTTTAACTTTTTTTACTCTTGCTTGAAACTCTTCTTTTGAAAACGTAGTCATAGTATCACTCCTTATTTTTTTATTCATTACTGATCTTTATTTTTTTCTATTATCCTCTGTGCATCTTCGTCTAATATTCTAAGTATTTCCGCTCCTTCTTCTCCAACAGAATTTAAGAAAACTTGTCTTACTGGAATTGATGCTTCTCTAAAAACATCTCTTTCTTCATCCGTTAATTCAATTATTTCTATATTTCCAGAAGATGCGATTATATCTAATCTCTCTTGATTTATTTTTGCTTGAAAATCAAATACAAAATCGTTTAATTCAGGAACTATTTCTAATACCATTTCTTGAGTTTCTTCATCTAGACTATCCCAAAAATCTGGGCTTGTTACTAGTGATGCTACGAATCCATCTTGTTTAGCTAAAATTAAATAGTCTTGAACTTCATAGAAATTCATTTCCTCTATAGCAAATAATGGGTTTACTTGAGCATCAATTTGTTTTAATTGCAGCCCTGTGTAAACTTCTGAATACGGCATAGGAGTAGGGTTTGCATTATAAGCGCTATAACTTGAAACTATCAATGGTGATGCCATAGTCCTAATACTTATTCCTCTAAAGTCTTGAGGAGATCTTATAGGTTTATTCGCAGTCCAAGCATTAAATCCTTCATAAAACCAATCAAGAACCTTTAAATCTTCTTTTTCATTTATCTTGTTTAACATTGGTATAGCTTCGCTCGTTGCCAACAGTTCTTGTAAGTCATCGTCTTTCTCCGGTAATAAAAAGTGGTTATAGAAAACATTGTTTTCCGGTATGTTAGTAGCAGTTGTTCCAGGATTTAGAATTGAAAAAGCAAGCAAACCTTTTTGTTGAAATTCTAAATAGTCCATTACCCCACCTATTTCATCTGCTCTATATATTTCAACTAATATTTTACCATCTGATCTTTCTTCTACTAATCTTTTAAATTCTATTGCATAAGCATCTTGAATAGATCCTCTTATTTCTTCATGCCCAAATCTCCAAACTATCTGTTCCTCTTCATTTGTTCCTGTTGAACACCCAGAAGCTATAGCCATTACAAAGACAAGCAATAGAACTAAGTATGTACATTTCTTATTCATCATGTCCTCCTTAAATTAATATAATAGGTTTCTGGATATCAAAGCTATTTCTGGTATAAACATTAACAACGATATTATAAAGAACATTACAAAGTATGGAACAGTCTTTTTTATTACCGTCATATATGGTTGTTTAAACACTGCTGATGCAGTAAATATATTACATCCAAATGGTGGAGTACAAGATCCTATTGCAGCTTGCATAGTAACTACAATTCCTAAGTGAATAGGGTCTATTCCCGCTGCCATTGCTGGTCCAACAAACATAGGAGCCAATATAATTATAGCAACTAACTGATCCGTAAACATACAAGCTACAAAGAAAAATATTGAAACCATAGCCAATACTTTTATAGCACTTGGATTCGTTCCTAAAACTGTTTCTGCTAAAATTTGTGGTATTCTAGCTAAAGACAATACCCATGAAGTTGCAGCACCTGCTGCTACCAATATAAACACCACAGATGTAACAACAGCTGTTGATAGTGCTATTTCTGTAATATCTTTGATTTTTATGGTTTTAAAAACGAAGAATTCAAGTACAAATGCATATGCTACAGATATTGCTGCAGCTTCTGTAGGACTAAATAAACCGGTATAAATACCACCTACTATTATTGCTGGAAAACCTAGCGGTAATAACGCTTTCTTAAATGACTTCCATCTATCTGCCCATGACACTTTCTTTTCTACAGGAATACCTTTTCTCTTAGCATCAAAGTAATTGAAAACTGCAAAAAATGCTAATACTATTAACCCAGGTCCTATACCTGCAATAAATAGTTCTCCAACGGATGCACCAGTTACAACACCATACATTACCATAACTGTAC
>JAAYFG010000081.1 GCA_012728335.1 Tissierellia bacterium
AGATAATAAAGCATATAATGTTCCACGTGGAACATTATATGCTTTATTTATATTTTACTTTCTGATATCATAAGTACAGAGGTGTTAAAATGGGAAAAATAATATCAGTTTTCAATCAAAAAGGTGGTGTTGGAAAGACTACTACCAGTATAAATTTAGCTGCTGCTTTAGGTGATATGGGTAAAAAAACCCTAATAGTAGACATGGATCCACAGGGTAATTGCACCAGTGGATTAGGAGTAGATAAGCGATCTGAAATAAATATAATATACGATGTTTTAGTTGGTAATACAGAGATTAGGGATTCTATTCAAACAAACATAGCTAAAAACTTAGATATAATTCCTTCAAATAATAATTTAGCAGGATTTGAAATTGAATATGCTAATAAAGAATGGCAAAATGTATTAAAACACAAAATAGCCGAGATCAAGGAGGATTATGATTTCATCTTCATAGACTCACCTCCAAGTCTTGGAATTCTTAGTATTATGTCATTAAATGCATCTGATGAGGTATTGGTACCTATGCAATGTGAATACTATTCTTTAGAGGGCATAAGCCAGTTATTTGAAACTATTGACTTAGTTAAAGAAAACTATAATCCTAATTTAAAAATATCTGGTATAGTAATGTGTATGTATGATGGTAGAACTAATTTATCACTTCAAGTTGTTGAAGAGGTTAAGGCCTACTTTAAAGACAAGGTGTTTAGTACGATGATATCAAGAAATGTTAGATTAGCTGAGGCTCCATCACATGGATTGTCAATATTAGATTATGATAGAAGTAGTAAGGGCGCAAAAAACTATTTAGATTTAGCTAAAGAGTTTTTAAAGCGTATTTAGTTAGGAGGGAAACGTAAATGACAACTAAAAAAAGAGGTTTAGGCAAGGGATTAGGTGCGTTAATCTCCGATACTGAGATAGTAGAAGACATATTAAAAGGCGAAGATAGTGAAGAGATTAGGTATATCGATGTCAACAAAATAGTTAGAAATGAAAACCAGCCTAGATCAGAGTTTGATTCAGAATCATTAGACGAATTAGCACAGTCAATCAAAGAAGTTGGTTTAATACAACCGATATTACTGATGAAAGATGGAGACATATATAGAATAATTGCTGGAGAAAGACGATATAGAGCCTCAAAGATAGCTGGACTCAAGAAAATTCCTTCAATTGTAAGAAATAGTGATGTAGAAATTGCAGATAAAATTGCTCTTATAGAAAACATCCAAAGAGAGGATTTAAACCCAGTTGACGAAGCTAATAGTTATAAAAACCTAATTGATAAATATGATTTGACACAAGAAGAAATGGGTAAAGTTGTTGGAAAGAGTAGATCTTATATAGCTAACACCATAAGGTTATTAAATCTAGATGACCGTGTGATGGAACTACTTAAAGATGGACAATTAACGGTTGGGCATTGCAAAGTACTGCTGTCTATTAAAGATGGAGACGAACAATATCGTAGAGCTATTAAGATAATAAACCAAAATGAAAGTGTTAAAGAAGTGAGTAAACCTAAATTGAAAAAATCTAAGTCTAAGAAGAATATATTCATTAGACAGATTGAAGAAGATTTGATGGGGGTTTTGGGTACAAAAGTTATCCTGACGGATAAAGGTAAGAAGAAAAAAATTGAAATTGAGTACTATACAGACGAAGACTTAGACAGAATTCTAGAAATTATTTCTAATTAGATGGAGTGATAAAGTGGCATATAATATGTATATAGTTGAAGTTTTTGGAGAAGAAAAATTTACTGGTAAAACAGTAGCGGTAATCCTGAATGATGGCTATTTACCTGAAGATATTATGCAAAAAGTATCTAGAGAACTTAAAATAGATAGGACTGTATTTGTTAATAAGGACGATACTGACGAATTTTCTTTAAAATTCTTTTCAACTAAGAGTGAAATTGATAATTGTATTATAGGAAATGTTGCAGCTTTTTATTCTTTAACAAAATCTGGGTACGTTAGACCGATAGAAAGCGGTACAAAGAAGATTATTTCCAGATGTGGTAAGGGAAGAGAAAGAATCTATATTGAATACGATAACTATGAAGCAATGACAGTAGAATTAGAACTTACGACAGTTGTTTCTGATTCAAACAAATATGAAGATAACGAGGCTTTAAGTAGTATTTATGATAATTCTAAAGGAATTGTAATTCAACTTGAAGACTGTGATTGCAATTGTAGTATGGGTATGATTTTGTTTGGAGACAAAGAGATTTTTGATAGTATAGAACCAAATGATGATATTGAAAACATCATAAATAAAGACTTTAATATATCTATGTTGCACTTATTATATGTTGAGCCAAACAATGTAATTCATGAGAAATCGAATTTATTTAATGACAGTGACATCAATAAGGGCTTTACTAGACATTATATAAACACTATGTTATACTATTTGAGGAAAAACGATTTAATAAATTATGGAGATATAGTTCTGAAATTGCATTTAGAAAATGGCGAAATATTAAGTCTTAAATTCCAATATAGCGGTGATTCTGAAACTGAAACCGTTAGAATTGTTGGCAATGCTCATACCTTAGTGGATGGTGTACTAAGGATAAATGATTAGGAGGGTATGTAATGTTAATTAACAAAAGTGTAAGTGAATTTATTGATCAGACTGCTAGTGATAGTCCAACTCCAGGAGGAGGAAGTGTTGCAGCTTTCGCAGGCGGCATAGGAGCGGCATTAAATGCTATGGTTGGAGAGTTAACTTTCCCTAAAAAAGACTTTGAAGCTCTAAGCACTGAAGATCAAGCTATGTTAAAAGAAAACCATGCTAAATTCTTAGAACTAGTTGCTGATTTGAAAATTGCAGTTGATGAAGATTCTACAGCTTTTGATAGTGTTATGGTTGCTTTCAAACTTCCAAAAGAAACTGATGAAGAGAAAAAAGCTAGATCACAAGCTATCCAAGATGGTTATAAAAAAGCATTAGAAGTTCCACTAAATACAGCTAAACTATGTTTAGAAATTTTAAAACTTCAAGATGGAATAGGCAGACTTGGAAATATCAATGCAATTACTGATGTTGGTACAGGTACACTAATGGCTTATTCAGGCGTAGAGGCAGCATTATTCAATGTTACAATCAATCTTCAAAGCATTAAAGATGAAGAGTATAGAACTAATATTGAGAGAGAAGTAGAAAAAGTTTTAGCAGAAGCTAAAGTTTTAAGAGATCAATTAATAGATGTAGTTTATGAGAGATTGAACGGATAATCTATAATAAAATAGGGGTAAGAAGAACATTAATTGTTTTTCTTACCCTTTTTATAATCATCAAATATTAAACTCATCTTTAAATCATTAGGAATTCTTCTAATAATTATATCAGAAAGTTGAATCATTATGTATTTATCGGCGAAATCTGTTATTGCCTGAATGATCAAAGTACTAGCTAAAAGAGAAAGACCACTAGTACGAAGTAATTGTAGTAATATACTTGAACTGCTTGTTGTAACTCCGTTAAATATGTAAGCCGTAATTAAAGCGGAAGCTATACAAGCTGGAATGGATAGTATAAACGCTTTTGTTAGCTTAGATGATTTTGTCTTGGAGAACAAATAATTTGCAACGACAGCATTAATAATTCCAACAGGTATAAAATAAAGAGCAACGGAATCATATAGGGAATTTAGTAATGAACCAGCTATTGAAGTAAAAATAGCATATTTAAGACCTAAGGTTTGAGCAATAAAAACTGTTCCAAGAGAATCGAGATATATAGGGATTCTAAAGAACATTGTAAATAGAGATCCTAAGAAATTTAA
>JAAYFG010000082.1 GCA_012728335.1 Tissierellia bacterium
ACCAAGTAGTATGCTAAGTAGTGTATTTCCCTTTTTATACTGAAAAAAAACAATTGATAAGGTTGACAGAATTTCCGGAAGTCCAAAAGGAAAGCTAGTAAAACTAACATCCTTTAAACAGAATATAACCAGTATTATCATTATTGAACTTGGAAGAGTGTCACCTAAGTATTGAATACTTTTTGGAACTTCACCTTTCGAAAACAATATAAAAGGTATTCCTCTTATTGCTGCTGTAACGATGGCGACTACTGCTATGATTGCAATATAGTTAAGGTTTTCAGTCATATTTACAACCTCCTGACGCCAATAATATCTTATCTTTTATTATAAGTAGGGATATCATACTTACGGACAGTGCAGGCAATATAAAATTACTTGGTCCAACTACTAGAAAGAAAAATATTCCACTGATAAGCCCAATTATTGCTGGAATATGTGTTTTTGCTTCTCTCCACTGATTTACGACTACTGTTACGAAGAAAGCAGTTGCTGAGAATTCGATACCAGCTAAATCAAAAGGTATAACACTTCCGAATAGTGCCCCTATTGCGCATGATGAAATCCACATTAAATGGGGAATTAAAGCTGTGTAAAAATCAATTTTCTGACCATCTAGTTCTTTTGGGTAGTCTGTTGTAAGTAGGACTGAAAAAGTTTCATCTGTCAGCGTAAGAGCCATATAAGGATATTTTGCTCCCATCCCTTTAAATCTCTCTATCATACCAAGACTATAAAAAAGCAGTCTACCGTTTACAAAAAGTGCCATTATTCCAATCATATATAGTGGGACTCCCGACAACATAAGGGATATCATAACTATTTGCATTGAGCCAGCGTATATGAAAATAGAAGCAGCGATTGCCATCCATACTGGATAGCCTGACTCAACTGTAAGTATTCCAAAGGCAATACCCACAAAGACATATGATGCAATTATTGGAATTATCTGTTTTAATGCATATTTTAGCTCTTTCATAACACACCTCAATCCTAAATAATTACACTCTATGATATCACAATAAAATTAAGTAAACAAATGAAAAATAGTTAAATTATGATAAAGTTAAATTTATATTAGCAATAAATCAGAATGATATTAAATTGTAAAATAAAAAAAGACGAGCAGATTACTCGTCTCAGTAAGAATTATTCCTATCCTAATGTAATATCTAAAATCATCATTATTACAAAACCTATCATAATTCCATAAGTCGCTTGTCTTTCATAACCATTGCTATGAGTTTCCGGAATTATTTCATCACTTATTACAAAGAGCATAGCTCCACCTGCAAATGCCAAAATAAAGCCTAGAAGAGGTTGGAATACACTTACTAAACCAAATCCAAGGAAAGCTCCAAGTGGTTCAACTAAACCTGTTGCAAGGGCAATCCAGAAAGCGTATTTAGTAGAATAACCCTCCCTAACTAATGAAAGTGCAACAGCTAATCCCTCTGGCATATTTTGCAGTCCTATACCGAGAGCTATGGTGATACCGTTAGCGATGTTATCTGTTCCAAATGCTACTCCAGTAGCCATTCCTTCAGGGAAGTTATGAATGGTAATAGCTATTATGAATAACCATATCTTCTTAAGTGAATCTGTATTTGTACCTTCAACCCTTTTATCGATTAAATGCATATGAGGGGAATGTTTATCTATTATGTCTAGGAAAATTCCACCTAAAAGT
>JAAYFG010000083.1 GCA_012728335.1 Tissierellia bacterium
TCATTCATACTTTTTTTCTTCCCCTTATAGTTTTCAATAAGAGTACTAGCATCATCATTCAAAGGTTCTAGAGCTACAACTATTCCGTCTTCATCAACATCTATTTTGACTTCAGGGTTTATTATCATGTATATTGAAGCGTAAGTTACAGGAGCCGGCATTCTGAACATAGTAGTAAATATTAATAATAGACAGGCTGCAATAGTTCCTAATGCAATCCAAGGTCTTCTAGACTTGCTTTTCTTTTCTTCTACTAACTCCATTGGAAAAACTTTATCTACAGTTTCACCAATCTCATAGCCCATATTTGCAACTTTTAAAAACTGACCTCTTTCGTCTAAGACTATACTGTAACTTAAATGGTTCTCCATAACTAAATAAGTCATACTCTATCACCTACTTTCTCTATATATTCAACTTGTTTTAAATGACCTCTTATTATCTCGTATCCATTGGAAAAAACTATTATTATTGCCATTAGATACTTTCTATGCCTTTCAATCGTCTTCTTCTCTACACCAGTTTCAGAAACCAGTTTTGTAATAGGAAGTTTCATTGTACTAATTATGGAATCCATCACTTCTCTATTTTTTCTCACATAATTTAGTACTTTCCAACAAGCTTTTACAGTCCTATCCTGTTTAGGAGAATTATCCGCAATGTCGGTCAAAGATAAATTAAATTCGTTTAACTGCTCTGAAAGTTCAACTATTTCTTGCCTAGTAGCGTCTCTCCCTATTATCTTCTCGTACTCATCATTTGAGTCTTCTATAGTATCCAGTAAACTTGTGTCATCATCGTATGCAGAGTTATCTAAAGAGATTTGATTATCGTGTCTCTTTTCACTTCGATAGTAGTCTATTATTCTTCTTTTCATTACAATAGATGCATAATTCAAAAATGCACCTCTCGAGCTTGAATAGCTTTCTATTGCTTCATGGAAACCAATCATTGCGATGCTCAATTCATCACAACTATCTGTAATAAATCTACCAGTGGCTTTAGAAGCTTCAGACTTAATAAAAGGAAGATAATCTCTGATCAAAGCGTCCGCTTTCAACGAATTGCCTTTTGCTTCATCTATTAATTTTACTATGGCATTTTCCATCATTATCCTCCTTTTCTAAATTTTATATCTATCGTAATTCTATCTTATATAGTATACGAAAGCAATTTCATGATTATAGGGGTCCAATTCAATAAATATAATTATTTCAATTGGGTATTATTAATTAAACATCTAAAGATAGAAAGGAGCATATTATGAAAAATCTGATTTTATCAATAGTCAGAATAGTAGTTCTCATTGCCATACTCTATGAGCTAATAAAAGCACTTTTTAACAATAAACCCTTTGTATTATGGAAAGCAGAACAGAAAAAACAATGGTCTAAAACTTCAACCAAAGGTCTCTTTGTAAAGCTACTTTTGATTCTAGCTATATTACTTATAATAGTATTAATAGCTTTTCAAATCTATTTTATGCTAAATAATAAAAGATGATTTCCATTTGAATACAATGTTCAAAAGAGAAATCAGCTTTATTTATTCGTCTTTAAATTTTGCTAATGGAAGATTTAAAAGACTTCCTATTAATGAATGAATTAGTCCAACTGGTAAAAATACTATAATTGATAGTATCATCATGATTTCATAACCAATGGAACTTCTTTCGTCTATCTCATACTTTTCATTTTTAGTTATCCGTCTCATTAGGGAACCAAAAGGTATACCATATGCATTTCCAAGCATTATAACCTGACTTGATGCGAGAATTCCATCAGCTTCATCTTTTCCGTATGTTTCTATAATTTGATTCCATACCTTTTTAGAAACTACTCCTCTATTATCTGCAATATGTTGTCCAAATAGTATTCCTTGCCTTTCCTCACTGGGAACATTTTCAGTAATTCCACCTATTAAATCATCTATTTCATTTTGATTTAGTCCGGCTTCTAGCGCCATTGTAGCATGGGCATAGCTACACATAGAACATCCATTAACTTCAGTTACTGCAATCATTATTCTCTCTTTGAAGCTTTCAGATATATAATTACTTCGAATCGATTTTTTCAATACAGGCATATTTCTAAATCCATAATATATTCTACTGTAAGCTTCACCTAATGACACAAGTTTTCTTCCAAAATAGTCTTTACTCATAATCTCACCTTTTCATTATACAAATATTTCTGAATCTAGCGGTTTAGCATTTTTCTTGGCGAATGCTTCCGATGCAACTTTATACTTTATCCCACTATAAACTCTAGCTTCTTCAGGACAATTATAGACACATGCAGTGCAATTAATACACTTATCTACATCAGTTTCTTTCGGATCGTCTTCCGGAATCGCTCCAACAGGACACAGTTCAACGCATATGCCACAATCTGTGCAATTTGAGTTTCCCTTAGGACCAATAGGTAATTTCCCACTTTCCCTATAAGGTCTATTTCCTGGAATCGATACATTATTAAATAAATTCGTTTTCATCTTTTCTAGACTTTTCTCTACTAATTCATCTATTAATTCTATATCAGTAGAATTAGGTCTGTCGCTTGCTACTTTAGGAAATATTGAATGGCGTGCTATTATAGCACTTCCGCTAATAAGTACAAATCCATTTTCATTTAGTATGTCTGTTAATTCCAAAAGTGCATCTTCAAAAGCTCTATTCCCATATACTACATTAGCAATAAACGGAGTGTCATTCCCTTTTAGTTTTTTAAGTTGAGAAATACATAACTGGGGAATTCTACCTGCAAATACTGGCATTGACACAATTAGTAAATCATCTTTAGTAAATGTAATGTTTTCTTCAACCACTTCTCTAAGTAAATCTACATCATCATATGAATTAGATACCCTTTTGCTAATTTCCCTGCCTATCTTTTCGGTAGTACCACCAGGACTAAAATAAACATTTACTACTCTATTCATCTTTCTCGCCTCCAAAATTGCTATTTACGATAAGTGCTTTATTAACCATAGCTTTAAAAAATTGAAACACTAATTGTTTTTCTTCTTCTGGTACATCTTCCATAATAGAGTTCTTCCAAAACCTTCTTTTTTCTAACCCAATCTTTTTTATATCTCTGCCTCTATCAGTTAAAGAAACCAATATTGCTCTTTTATCCTCAGTTGAATTAATCCTCTTAATAAGCTCTTTCTTCTCTAGCTTCTGTAGACTTCTAGTTACAATAGCATTGTCACATATAAGTGATTCTGCCAATTCTCTTTGAATTATCTCATCACTATTTGGAATTTTTATCAAGAATTCACATTCTGAAAAATTTATCCCATAGTCTTTCATTTCTCTATTTATATAAGCTTGATACTGTCTGTAAAATACAGAAGCCAATTCACCTAAACACATATTTTCTATATTATCCATAATTCACCTTCTCATTCATATTAATAATCATAATAATACAAATTGATTGACTAGTCAACTATTGTGCATAAATAAAACCTTACCGTTAGATAAGGTTTTACTTATATTCTTTCTATTCTATAGATTTTCAAGAATCTCTGAAAGAGGTGGTTGATTAAATATATTATACCTCTCTTTATAAGCTTCTATGTCTTTCAAACTGTTAGTTTTAGGATCTAGTTTCATTACACTTGTATCCACTGGGTCTGTATAGTGAAGTTTAGCGTCTATCAAGATTGGTTTCTTATTACCAGATTTCTGTATTTCAATAATCTCATCCATCGCAGTATTTAGCTCTTCAAGATTTCTTACAGTATATGAAATTGCTCCCATACCTTTAGCAACCATCGCCCAATCTGCATCTGTAATGTCTACACCGTATAGAAACTGACTGTTTATTTGAGCATGTTGTATAAAACCATAAGAACGATTACTTAATACTATATTTATAATGGGAAGCTCATATCTCGTTTGAGTTATGATTTCCTGCATATTCATCGCAAAACCACCATCACCAGAAATACTCCAAACTTGTCTTTCTGGTCTATCTAACTTTGCGGCAATACTATAAGGAAGTCCTACTCCAAGAGTTGCAAACCATCCACTAGTTGTGTGTTGTCTCTCTTTGTTTAAAGGCAGTCCCCTCACAGAATACATGGTATTATTCCCAACATCTAGTCCAAAATAAGCATCATCAGTAGCCCTTTCTCTTATGGCTCTTATAACCGCTTCTGGTGCAAGTCCTTCCGAATCATCATCTGCAATATCATTTAACCACTTTTCCCAATTTACTTTTGATATTCTAGCAGCTTTCAAAAAGTCTGTTTCTTCAACTGAATAGTCGGATTTCAATAGTTCTTTTAAGAATTCAGTTCCATCTCCAACTATTCCTAAATCTACTCGTATTTGCTTACCAATATCATCAATTTCATTATTTACTTGGATGACTTTTATATCTTCAGACCAATACCTAGCAAAAGGAAAATTAGTTCCTATGAAGAGTATTAAATCGGTATTTTCCATTACATCAAAAGCCGATTTAGTGCCTAGTCTTCCCCAACTTCCAACGAAATTCTTGTGGTCATTAGGAGCAGCAATTCCTATAGAAAGTGCAGTAGTAACTATAGGCATTGAAAACTTTTCTGAGACTTGTGTAACTATATCTCTACCACCTCTAAGTCCCAATCCACCATAAAGAACAGGTCTTTTAGCAGCTTTTATCATTTCTAATGCTTTTTCTATATCTTCTTCTGCAAAATCTTGTCTTTTCACTGCAGGTTTTTCTCTCTTCTCTTTCCTTGGTTCATAATCTATCTCTTTTTCTACTAAATCATTAGGAAGAATGACTACAGCTACACCTTTCTTTGAATATGCAGTCCTTATAGCCTCTTCTATTAAATCAGGTATTTGCTCTGCAGTAGTAGCCATTTTATTATAGACACTTACGTCTTCATATACTGGCAATTCATCCATCTCTTGAAAAAAAGTAGTGTTCAAATTGCTACTAGCACTTTGACCGATTATCGCAAGTAATGGAACTCTATCCATCTTTGCATCATATAGTCCATTTATCAGATTAGTTCCTCCCGGTGCTGCCGAACCATAACAAACACCAATGTTACCAGAGTATTTAGAATATCCCGATGCAGCCATAGCACCTGCTGATTCATGTCGAACTTGAATATACTCCAACTTCTCTTTCTCCTTAAAAAGCGCATCCATTAATCCATTTACAGAACTACCTGGAATACCATAAATACGTTTCACTCCCCATGCTTCTAACACTTTAACCAATGCAACTCCAGCTGTGACTTTCATATCATTCTCCTTTCTATTAATTAAGCTTATTTCTCAGTAAAAATATACCCTTTTTTATACACTTATCACCGATACCATTTGTGAAACATCTATATTTTTGATAGAATTATACAACACTTACTAAAGTGAATTTATATTAAGGAAATGTTAATAAAATGATTATAATCTTAATTCTAGTATTTATAGCATATTTGTACTATGAATCTAGTATTTTTACAAAAAATGAAATAATTATAGAAACAGAAGTGAAACAAAATTATCGCTTTCTTCAAATTAGTGATTTTCATTCCAATAAAAACATCAATATACAAAAGCTTACTCAAGATATTTCCCAATTAAATATTGATATAATCGTGCTGACAGGAGATATTATTAGTAGAAGTGACACGCATTTTAATACATCGCTAAAGCTTATTGATGCATTAAATCTTCTAGATATACCTATTTATTATGTATATGGTAACCATGAATTGGAAAACGAAAACATAGATACTTTTACTATGGAGCTCATTAAAAGAAAAGTAGTTATTTTGGACAATGAAATCTTTCAAATAAACGAAGAAATAACACTAGTAGGTATTAATCATAATTCCAACAAAAATACGGTTGAAAATTTGTTAGTTAATAGCGGTTTAAATATCATACTGTCACACATTCCAACTAGAATTACAAATATTCATCCAAAAACTCCTACTATTGCGATTTCTGGGCATACTCATGGTGGACAAGTTAGACTCCCTATAGTCGGGCAGATAATTACGCCAGAACAACCACTTTTTGGTGGTCTGGATAAAGGAATTACTATCATAAATGAAAATCTAACACTCTATATTGACAGCGGGATGGGAAATTCTGCACTTCCACTTAGGACTTTCAACCGAGTTCAATACAGCATTCTTAATATAGTACCAAAAAAGGAGTAGCTCATAGCCACTCCTTAAATATTATTTCAGTATTACATGCCAAATATCGCTTCCAGTAAAACCACATTTTCTATATAAATCTTCGGGCGAATGAGTATTGTTTACTCTTCCCGAAACAGTCGCAAAATCAGCTTTGTAACGTAGATTTTTCAATGTTTCACATACTATATAAGCTCCCAAACCACGTCCATGAAATTTCGGAAGCACTTGAATCCACTCCAATACCCCCTCCTTAGTTTCATTGTCAAATTCAGAAATTGCAGACGCAACTATTTCCCTCTGTTTGTTTTCAACAACTATCCAGAGACTTTCATCAAACTGATTAGAATTTATCATAATTTTCATTTGAGCAACTGGTAATCTTTCATTTTCATAGCAATTTTCTATCATCTTTTCCAGTCTATGTAAATCTTCATCAGATGTAGTATCAATAGTACGAACAGTTAAGTTTTCGTCTAAATCAATTTGAGTGCCATCTTTTAAATTATGCATTAATCTGAAATATGGCTCTGATTTTTCGCCTATGAATTCACTGTTATGAATTACGCGAATATTGGGATTATTATATGATTTCAACTTATAATAAGGTAAACTAGAGTTTCCACAAGGGTTTTCTAAATATTCATGTTTAGTTATAATCGACATACGTAAGCCTCCTAAAATACTATATTCAGAATTATATTCACAAAACAAGAATTTAGCAAGTTAAAGTGAGTATTATCTTAAAACATCTTAGATACACATCATCTACTTATGTTTACTGGAACAAAAAAGCAACCAATTGTGGTTGCTCTAGTGCTTAATACTATTTAAATCTTATTGACCTATATAAACTATCAATTTTCCTTTATTCTAAAGGCTTTATAACCATCTCTTCTAGCATTTGCAACTCTTACTCCTGCCCCTGGAACCGATTCAACTACCTTATTATCTCCAAGATAAATCATGATATGATCGTCATCTTTGTTCAAAATATCTCCTCTTCTAAGTTCTTTCATAGGTATTTCAACAAAGCCTTTTTGATGAGGTAGCGACCAAGTGATTACTCTTACAACATCTGTATTTAGGTTTGCTACATGCATTGATGTTGTCACTAAGCCAGAGCAATCATAAGAAGGAAAACTATCTAAAGTAGCATATGGTCTTCCAATTTGAGACAATGCAAATTCAATCATAGTTTCTATTTTTTCATCTGTACTTCTTGGATCTACATAAGTTTTATTAGTATCAATAACTATAGATTTAGTACTTTCATCATAACCTATATAAAAATTCATAAGCTGACCAATTTCTCTTAATTTAACATAATTATTGTCATATAGAGGATATGTTTTTAGAAATGCTACATACGTACGTCCATCGCCATTTGGATATGTGTATAAATAAAACTTGTACGATGATGCAGCAGATCCTGTTTCTGGCATATCTTTACTTAATTCATTTCCTACAGAGCTATAAAAATCTTCTAAATACAAAGACACTTGATCTGTCGACGCTTCATAAGCAATACCAAAAGCCTTATTTGTGCCTTTCAGCAATTCAGCTAAATCTCTTAATTTAAAGTAATTGTTATCATTAATTCTATAAGTTGCTGCCTCATAAGATTGACTATTAATAATCATTTTTTGATTGTTTTTTACAGCGCTATCCTTAGCGAATACTATTGTAGGTATCATACATAGTAAAGCTATACAAAGTACTAATCTTTTCTTCATAATTTCCTCCTTATAATCACACCAATTGTTTTAGTGATTTATACAAATAAATCCATCCATCTGTCCTAAATTTGTGCTTACTGTAATTTCCATTTTTTACCAGTAATTCTCGATTAAATATGCATCTATTTCTTTTGCAAAATCTTCCACTAAATATGTATCTAGCATACAACACTTATTTATAGTTATTAATCATAAATATCTGCATGTAAACCCGAATCTTAATAAGTAAAAAGTAATCTTCCCTTCACTATTTTCTTAATCTTTACTTTTTTACTCTTTTTAATTATAATACCAAAAAAGGCACCCGTTTCCAAGTGCCTTAGCATAAATATCTGAAAATCTACTTTTTATTAACTGCTACCCAAATTTCGCTATATGCATGCGTATTATCATCATCTAATTTGCTAAACGAAAACATTGGTGCGTCAACAAGTTCATACTCTGATGATGGTAGCCATTGTGAATAAATATTCGCAAATGTGTCTTGCAAAGTTCTTGGAAATTCTCCTTCATTAGGAAATACTGCCCACATATTTGCTTCTACAGTAATTTTATCTAGTAGATCACTTTCATAATCATCTGTTGTCAATATCCCAATTAAATGTGTCAAATAATCTTCTTCTTTCATGAACTGGTGATCAGCTTCATAAGAAACATTTACTATCTCATTTGGTTTAATGTTTTGCAAGCTATGCATAATTTCTCTTTGCTCATCAGTTATGCTCATGGCAAGCTCAACTATTGAGTTATTCACACCTTCAAACTGCATGGGAACACGCTTACTTACTCCTACAAAATTAAAAGCAGGCATATTTTCAATTTTAAATTTCATACTAATTCCTCCCTTCATAGTTAATGAAAATGAAAGTTTGGGAAAAGTTTTTATAAATCTGTTTTTAGCTATATCTGATGGTAAAAAACCACTCCATTTTTTAAAAGCACGAGTAAATCCATCTAAAGACTGATATCCATATTTAAATGCAATATCTGTAACTCTTTCTCCTTTTAGCAAGTCTATATTCGCTTCAGATAATCTTCTATTTTTAACATATTCATTAAGTGTCATACCAGATAGATAGTAGAAAATTTTTCTAAAATTGTACTCTGACACATTTACACTCTTAAAAATATCCTCTAACAATAGATCCTCCATAATGTTTTCATCAATGTAATCCATAGCGTCATTTAATTCTTTAAGCACCTAATTCCCACCCTTCACTGTTATTATTACAGAATTAAGCAGTAATGACTCGACTTTATAATACAATATATGTCGTATTTATATCACTTCAATGTAATATAGATGATTATAAAGAACTCTTACTACTCTTATATCAATATTATTGTCTCTATCATACAAAAAAAGAGTTCTGTTTCCAAGTGCCTTAGCATAAATAATATCCATATTGAAAATAATCCTTTTCATGCTAAAACACCATCAACAATTAATGGTAAGGTTTGTTTCAAATAAATGTACAAAATAATTATACTAGAGAATTGCATTTCGAAGAATATTTGATAAAATGTACTAGTAAACATAAAAAGTCTAAAATGTAAAAAAGTTACATATAGAGATGAATACACTTCAATTTCAATTTTATAATCGCTTAAAGTACATATTTACACATAATTTATGCACCTATAACTCAGCGGATAGAGTGACTGGCTTCGAACCAGTTGGACGGGGGTTCAAATCCTCCTAGGTGCACCAATACATTGAAAAATAACAGTTCTTATAATTGCAATAAGCATTATTTGGCTATTTGTTGCTACTGTGTTCCATAGATAAAATTATGCAAAAAAGCTACTAAGATTTCTCTTAGTAGCTTTTCCTTATCTTAAAAATCCTCTTACTATTTCTTGTTCTGCTGCTTCTTCGTCTAGCCCCAATGTCATCAACTTAACTATTTGTTCTCCTGCAATTTTTCCGATTGCCGCTTCATGAATTAGTGCTGCATCCACATGATTTGCCGTTACATCTGGTACCGCTTTTACAATTGCATTGTCCATTATGATTGCATCACATTCTGAATGTCCAGCACACTCATTATTCCCATTGATTACCGATGAAAATACTTGTTTGGACTCACCTTTTGCAACGGAACGGGATACTACATTGGTACTTGATTTCTTTCCGTTTAAATCTATATAGAAATCCGTAGTCGCAACTTGCTTACCACTAGTCATTATGATTTCCTTGGTCACAAGAGTTGCACCTTCTCCAACTTCTGCCTTAGTCTTACGATTAGTTGAGTCTACTCCTTCAATTTGTGTACTCTCCATTTCCATATGACTATTTTTATCTAGTATTATTATGGTTTCAGGATTTAGAACATTTTCGCCATTACCATTTCCTTCTCCATAATGTCTTTCCACATATTTGACTTTAGAATTCTCTCCTACATGGAAAGTATGAATTCCGTCGTGTTGTGTCAAATGTGTACCATCGTTATGAATTCCACATCCTGCCATAATTAGAATATCGCAATCTTCTCCTATATAAAAATCATTATATACTAAATCATTTATCCCACTTTCATCTATAACTACAGGTATATGGACAAATTCTCCTTTTGTTCCAGGTTTTACAATTACATCGATTCCCGGGTTGTCAGTCTTGCTTCTTATTTCTACATTTGGAGTACTTGCTCTCTCTTCACTTTTCCCATTAACCCTAATATTAAAAGCTCCATTTGGTCTATCCGTTATATCTGCTATCGTATTAAGTATCTTCTTAACTATTCCGTTCATATTAAGCCTCTTTCCTATAATAGTTGCATATATCCACATTACCTAATAGTTTTGGTAACATTTCTTCTTTAGAGCCGTATTCAGAAATTTCACCATCTTTTATTATCACTATTTCATCTGCAATTTCAAGAATTCTCTCTTGATGAGATATTATTATTAACGATCCATTTGTTGAGTCCCTAAGATGTTTGAATATTGCAATAAGATTATGGAAACTCCATAAGTCGATTCCTGCTTCTGGCTCGTCAAAAAGTGATAGTTGGATATTTCTCGCCATTAGCATAGCTATCTCAATACGCTTCATTTCGCCTCCAGAAAGGCTTTCGTTTAATTCACGATCAATATAATCTTGAGCGCATAAACCCACTTTAGAAAGGTGTTCACAAGCTTTTTCAGTGCTTATATCCTTACCCGCTGCTAATCTCAATAGATCTTTAACTTTTAAGCCTTTAAATCTTACTGGTTGTTGAAAGGCAAATCCTATTCCTAGTTTTGCTCTTTCATTTATTGATAGATTGGTTATGTCTTCCCCATTGAATATAATCTGTCCACTTGTAGGAGTTTCTAATCCCATTATGATTTTAGCAAGCGTAGACTTCCCTCCACCATTTGGTCCAGTTATGACTATAAAATGACCTGTTTCAAACTTAATGTTAATATTTTTAAGTATCTCTTTCTCTTCACCTGTATTTTCATCATTAACAGTGAAATTAATGTTTTTCAACTCTAGCATTTCTTCATTCCTCTCTAAATTATATCTTTTCCGTAACAAGTGTCGCATTTGCACTTGAACTTACTGATTGGTAATTCTGCAATCATCTCTAAAAATTCTATTATAGCCATTCTTTCATCATACTTTAGCCCAGATAAGTATTTACATATTTCATCATTTGCTTCGCTATGGTATTCATGATGTTTTTCAACTATACCTTTCCCTAAGTCAGTCAGTTCAAAATACTTTTCTTTCCTATTAGCTTCACTAGAATTTCTTTGAACTAAACCTTTCTCTTCAAGTTTATTTCCCAACTGACTAATTGCTCCTCTCGTGACATTAAGCAATTTTGCCAATTCTGTAGCATTTTGGTTTGGATGTGCATTTACAGTATTAATGAAATCAATCTCACTATTATAAAGATTCGTTCCAATACCATAATCTCTCGGAATTCTTTCACTTTCTAAAATGGAATCCATAGAATTATAGTATCTGCTAATAATCTCACATTGCATAATCTCATCTCCTAATTAGATTATATTCCTATTTATTTTCATTGTCAATATTGTTTAGCAACTAAACAATATATTTTGTATGTTTTTTGTAACCGATTTTTTATTGACATGTTTTTTTTAAGGGTATATAATGCACCTATTGATTTTGAAAGGAGACATTATGGAAAACAATATACAAGAAGATAATTTACCAAAAACTACATTAATCGAAAAACATGATATATATTCAGGTTTTCTAAAAGCATTATTATTCATTTTATACTTTTTTATTATGGGAGTTCCTGATATACCTCTTGTTTTTGGTTTAAATGACTATATAACACTGGCTATTCACATAGTGCTTTTCCTGTTATTAGCTTATTTTTTGATTATCAAGTATAGGAAGCATTTAAGCATATACAATCCCAATGGCTTCGGAAATACAAAACTAAATGGAAAATTAGTACTATTCATGATTTCCATGTTTTTTATAGATTTTGCTATGCATATAGCAATAAATATGTTTCAAGATTCCGTTCCTAGTAATGAGATTCAATTACAGAACTTATCATTAGGTTTGCCAATAACTATGTTATTTTCAATAGTTATTGTTGCTCCAATAGTTGAAGAATTGATTTTTAGAGGAATCTTTTTCAATTATTTCTTCAATAAAAATACTCTATTGAATAATATACTAGCTGTATTTTTTTCAGGACTGATATTTGGTTTAATGCACGAGCCACGTATTTCTTTACATCTATTGAGCTATTCACTAATGGGTTGGATTTTTGCCACGATTTATATGTACACAAAAGACATACGATACTCCATTTTCTATCATGGACTAAATAATCTTATAGCTTCTATTCCGTTAATATTGAGTATTTTCCAAAGTATATAGGAGGATATTATGATAATAGGAAATAAAGTGTTTTTAAGAAATTTTAGAGAGTCAGACATACCAAATATGATTAGATGGTTCACCATTGAAACTGAATGGATGAATTGGGATGCCCCATGGGAAAACGAAATTAATTCATTTAATCCAGAAGAATATAGAAAAAGTGCATTGAAACGTCTTAATGAGACAGACTGTGTTGACAGATTGAAACACAGACTTCAAATATGTATAAATGATGAAAATGAAAAACATATTGGTTGGGTTAGCTCATATTATATTGATGAAGATTATAATTTTACTGATGATGAAATCAATATAACTATTGGAATAGCAATTCCAGACTTAGACTCCAGAAACAAAGGATATGCTACTGAAGCATGGATTTTATATATTAATTATCTAATTGAAAATGGAAACGAAGATGTATATACAGAGA
>JAAYFG010000084.1 GCA_012728335.1 Tissierellia bacterium
ACCTTACCTTCATCATTTGTAATTCCATTTTCAGAAATATTGGCTTCATAAGCATATATGGAAATATTTGCACCTTGCACAGGCTTTTCTTCATTATCTTTAACCACTACTGTTAAATCTCCAAAACTATTAGATATAGACTCAAAATACATATTCTTCCCATACGTATCCTGATATACAGAAATCTCTTCTTCTATATCCTTATATCCTCTAAGTCCTCGAGAGACTATTTTGTACTCTCCTACTGGTATAGATTCGAATTCGTAATATCCATATCTATCTGTCCTTGTCCACTTGTACCACTGATAATTTCCATCTACATTTCTATATAGATAAACATCATGGTATGGTATAGACTCCCTTTCTTCTTCATTTCCCTTATAAAGATATCCAGATAATTGTACAGAGCTTCCCATTTTTATATCAAAAACTTTGCTATTAGATTTATTTCCTGCTCTATCCTCTACATATATTACTATTTTATCTATTTCTTCTTCTAATTGTATCCAATCTCCATAACCATGAACCTCTTCCTCAATCCCATCATATCTTAGAATTTCTCTTTTAACTTCCTTTTCATCTTTATAAAGTACTGCATATACCTTTCCTTTTTCATTTGTTTTTGCATTTATAAGAATACTATCACCTATTATCAAGCCTTCTATTTCAGGACCATCTTCCCAATTAATACTTGCCTCTAATAATTTAGGTGCAATGGTATCCAATATAATTGTTTGTGATAAAATTTCTGTGCTATTTCCCTTATTATCCAAAAACTGTACATAAACTGTCTTTTCTCCATCTCCTTCTGTTAATATCCAATTCATTTGAGGTTTGACTGCTATGGCATCTGATGTTTCTAATTCTTTTTCACTATTGCCTATTTTAATCATGGAATAGCCTTTTGCATCTATATTTAATATTATATCTCTAGTATTTACATGAGTTGCACCAAAGTTAATTACAAATATAGGTTCATCTTCCACAGGTTCTTCTGGAGTATATCCACCTCGTTTTTCATGAATACTAAAGTACGTACTATCTAATATTTCTCCACTAGGATCTTCTATAAACACATAATAATCTCCTATAGGATAATCAATAAACTTTTCTGGTGAGAATATAATTCCAATCTCACCATCCTTCTTCCCAATACTTAAATCTACAATACCTATATATTCTAGATTTTCATTATATCGTCTGTCCTTTATTAAATAGAAATATCCTTTATACCCGTCTAAATGCTCTATGTTTTTTGTTTCTGCAAATGTAGTTAGATACATATATGTTTTTTCGTCTTCAAATCTATCTAGCCAAGTTCTTCCTATGATTGGTTTCCCCGTTACATGTATTCTTTTACTATAATAATCATCTAAAAGTTGTACATCGTCATAATAAACTTCTGCTATATAATATCCATCAGTTAGGTTTTCATTTATTTCTAATGTAACATCTATTTGCTGCAAACTATTATTATTTTTACTTCTAATTTCTTCAATAGAGAAAATTTCAGTATTTAGTTTATTACCAAATAAATTATAAATTTCAATATCTATTTTATCTTTATCAATATTAAATGGTCTATATAATTCTACATTTATAGTCTTATCTATAGTAGATACAGTATGTTCC
>JAAYFG010000085.1 GCA_012728335.1 Tissierellia bacterium
AGTATTGTGCACAGTTTTTTATTATATATCCAGTATTGTGCACAGTTTTTTATATGTGAATTTGTAAAGCACATAGAATACTCCTGACATTACTGCGATTATTCCCAGTACGGAATAGATACCTGAAAGCTCTCCAGCAGTAATTCCACCACTGTTTCCATAGAGAATTAGCATATAGAATGCAAATATTACAATGGTTCCAATGGATATTGGTGTGAAGAACACTTTTGAAATCTGTCCTTTTACAACTTTTCTCAGATACATATTATTTGCGCCAAGTCTTCTTAAATCGTAGAAAATCTGTGCATTATTAAGACCAATAGTCAAACTTCTAGTGTAAGTTATTACCATTACTGATGCAAAACAGATTATTGCAATAAATACGAATAACATTAAGAAAACCGCCATATTTTTAATCATATCATTCTTATCTAGTACTCTAAATTTAGGCATATACTTCCAATACATTCTAAAATTTGCAGTGTTTCTATCTTCAAGTTTTAATGGCTCTCCTCCATTTTCGACTATTGCATCATTATCGTTGTAGTATACTTCTCCTCTAGATTCATATCTGTCTTTAGCGATAGGGTCCCAGCTAGAATAGATTTCTGCACTTTCGTTGGATCTATCCACAATTTCGTTAAATAGAGCATTGGCAAAAGCATAAGTTTCCCACACATCTTCTACATTGAAAAACACCAGCTCTTCTCTATATTCATCACTTAATGAAGATGAAAGTCTTTCATAATCTCCGTCATCTATAACTTTATATCCAAATAAATCAGTATTATTTAGAGCGTAATCAGTAGGAGTGACATCAAGCACTTCTCCAGTTTGGTAATTTGTAACTACTCTTGTAGTATTACTTGCATAGTATTCACTAGTAGTTCCATCATCGTAATAAACTGTAGTTATTTCCCCAGGTGCAAGATTTACACTTTCGCCTGTCAAATAGAAATAGTTAGACTCTGAAAGGAACTTTGCAGTGGAAATTGCTTCCACATATTCTAAACGATAGGTAGCACCTATTTTGGTTTCTTCTTCTATGTGTTCATTTCCATCTACTGCCAGTAGTGCGATAGGAACTTTCTTATAGTCAGTTATGACTACGTCCATATCCTTAGCTAACTGTCTGATTTCGGATTCAGAAATCATATCTTGGTCTGCTCTATAGTTAAATGAATAGTCTACTTTTGAGTTTTCATAGTTTAAACTAGCTCCGGAAGTCATAAGTGGGGCATAAAATGATGCAAAATATGCTCCTGCAACTAGAACTGTTATTACGATTAAATTTCTAACTGTCTGTCTTCCTTCAAATTTCATCATGCTATTTGAAACTATATTCTTATATCTGTTTGCACCTGCTCTCCAGCCATTCACAACAGTGTGAAGCATTATCATATAAAGGCCGATTAGTGCTGGCAGATAAAGGAAAGCCGTTAAAAACTCTGGTGGATAGTAGTGTAAATTTACAATTATAAATCCTGGAACTGCATATCCTAAAACTCCACCTAGTATCATTAGCAATATCCCAACTACTCCATACCATCTTGGTACTTCTTTTATAGGTTCACTCTTTCTAGCTTCATTAAGTATATCTATTATATTTGCACGATTTATAAACATTTGTAGTCTATAAAATGTGAGTCCGATTACCACAAGACTGAAAATACCTGAAAATATAAATGCGTTTGCTGAAATCGTAAGAACCATTTCTTCAGTGTTAACTACAAAAGTTTTAAAGATTTGCCATATAAAAAATGCTAGAGGTGTAGCAAGAACTAAACCGATGATACAAGCAATAACCATCATGCTGCCGACATCTTTGAAAAGTTCACTTCTTATTTGAGATTTAGGGCTTCCCAGTGCCATAAATATTCCAGTCTCTCTTGACTTATATCTTAGAAATAGCCCAATTGCATAATTTATAAATACGACACATCCAATTACTGTCAATACGAAAATCATCATTACTTGTTTTCTGGAGTCTCCACCTTCTGGAAGGATAGTGAGAACTGTTTTGGAACTCATCATTAT
>JAAYFG010000086.1 GCA_012728335.1 Tissierellia bacterium
GCATTATGTCCTCCAAAACCTAGAGAATTACTCATTGCGTATTCTTTTTTAACTTCTCTTCCATGATTTGCCACAATATCTAAATCACAGTCTTCATCGTATTCTTTATAGTTAATCGTAGGTGGTATATAACTGTCTTCAAGTGCCTTTATAGATACTATAGCTTCTATGGCTCCACTAGCCCCTAATAAATGTCCTGTATTGGATTTTGTACTTGAAACCATAAGTTTCCTAGCATGTTCTCCAAAAGTTGATTTGATAGCCAATGTCTCCGTTTTATCGTTAAGTGGAGTACTAGTTCCATGTGCATTTACATAATCTATTTCGCTAGGTTCTATTCCTTCATCTTCTACTGCCTGAACCATCGCCCTAGTTCCACCATTTCCATCTTCACATGGTGCCGTAATATGATGTGCATCACAACTAGCTCCATATCCCACAATTTCACCATATATTTTAGCATTTCTATTAATAGCGTGTTCTAGTTCTTCAAGTACTATTACCCCTGCACCTTCACCCATTACAAAACCACTTCTTCCCTTATCAAAAGGAATACTTGCTCTGTTAGGGTCTTCTCCAATATGTAGTGCACGCATAGAAGTGAATCCTGCAATTGCAAGTGGAGTTATTGAAGCTTCACTTCCACCAGCCAGCATTACATTTTCATATCCATATGCAATTTTATGAAACGCTTCTCCTATTGCATTGGTTCCTGCTGCACAAGCAGTTACCGTTGCTGAACAGTGACCTTTTGCCCCAATATCAATTGCAACACTACCTGCTGCCAAATTAATTAGGGTCATAGGTATGAAATACGGTGATACTCTTCCTGGACCACTTTTCAAAAGAGTTCCTTCCGCCTTTTCAAGGGATCCGATACCACCTATTCCAGAACCAATTATTACTCCCATTTTATTTTTATCTAATAGTTCTTCATCAAATCCTGCATCTTCGAAAGCTTGTTTTGAAGCTATTCTTGCATATTTTGTAAATTCATCATTGAATTTTAAATCTCTCTTTTCAAAATAAGCATCATAATCTAAATCTTTAACTTCTGCTGCTAACTTCACTTTGTAATCGCTCGTGTCAAAATGTGTAATTTCTGCTATCCCACACACTCCTTCTCTAATTGAGTTCCAAAGTGTGTCCACATCGTTTCCGATTGGAGACAATGCTCCCATTCCTGTAATTACCACTCTTCGTTTCATAAGCCCTCCTACATGACCATTCCGCCGTCTACATTAATAATTTGACCTGTAATGTAGCGACTTTGATCACTTACTAAAAAGTTCACTAAATTTGCAATATCCTCTACAGTTCCAAAAGCATTTAGCGGAATATTCTCTAATATTTTATCCTTAACACTTTCATTTAATGCATCTGTCATATCTGTGGCGATAAATCCTGGAGCTATGGCATTCACCCTAATTCCCCTCGATGCAAATTCCTTAGCACAAGATTTCGTTAATCCGATTACACCTGCTTTACTTGCAGCATAGTTTGCCTGTCCAATATTACCAATTTCCCCAATGACACTTGCCATATTAATAATTACGCCTTCACGTTGTTTCATCATAAATCTTGATACATATTTAGACATATAGAATGTTCCCTTTAGATTCACATCTATCACCGAATCAAAATCTTCTTCACTCATCCTCAGAATCAATCCGTCTCTAGTTATTCCCGAATTGTTCACAAGTATGTCTATTCGTCCATATTTTTCCATAACAGTATCAACTATTGCCTTTGCTTCGCTTGGATTTGCAACATTACCTTTTACTACAATTGAATCACTTCCAAACTCTTTACATGTATTGGCAACAGACAACGCTTCAGCTTCATCCCTATTATAATTTATGATTACATCGTATGATTCACTGGCAAGTCTAAGTGCTATTGCCTTTCCTATACCTCTACTCGACCCAGTAATTAACGCAACTTTTCTTGCCATTTCAATACCTCCGACAACTCTTTCATCTTTTCAATACTATCTATCGTATATACTTGAACCTCTCTATTTACCTTTCTTACAAAAGTACTTAATGTTTTTCCTGGTCCAATTTCTATAAATAAGTCTACTCCTTTAGAAATCATATATTCTATACTCTGTTTAAAATAAACGCTATTCTTAATCTGTCTAACTAATATATCTTTAATGTCATTGTCCAATTCAGTTCCACTAATATTGTAAACAACGGGAATGCTTGGAGCCTTGAAGTCATATTTTTCAAGTATTTCACCTAATTCCAATGAAGCTTTTTCAAGGAGTGAGCAATGGAATGCTCCACTGACATTTAGTGGCATAATTCTTCTAATGCCCTCTTCTTTAAGAGTTGCAATAGCTTTTTCAATCGCTTCTACTTCACCACTTATAACTGTTTGCCCTGGACAATTGTAATTTGCAATTTCACATACTCCTAAATCAGACACTCTATTGCAAACATCTTTTATTAGCTCGTCATCTCCACCTAAAACTGCTGCCATTGAGCTGGTTCCCTCTGGAAGTGCATTTGCCATTATTCTACCTCTAGCTTTGGTAATTTCCATAGCATCTTTTAATGAAAATACATCTGCATATGTTAAAGCGGAATACTCTCCTAAACTAAGTCCTGCCACATAATCTACTTCTATTCGATTTTTCAATACACTTGCAATAGCAGTAGAAGTCAAAAGTATAGCCGATTGAGCATATTCTGTATCATTTAGTTTTTCAACTGGTCCATTAAAACACAAATCCCTAACTTCTGGGAAAGCATCAAATACTTCTCTGCTTGATTCGTATTCTTCATAAAAATCTCTTCCCATAGAAATGTATTGAGAACCTTGTCCTGCAAATAGTAATCCTATTTTCATAATATTTCTCCCAAACATAAATCAGTTTCTCTAATCAATGAGTCTATCAAATCACTTACACTATTCATTTCATTAACTCTTGCTGCCGTTTCTCCGACAAATATAAGTCCTTTATCTACATTTCCACTGACCGATTGAATAAGTGCCTCTGAAATGCAATATACAGTGTCACTAGGATTACATGGAATCATGCAATTTAAACAGTTTTTCATAGATATATTACCAGCTTCTCTAGTCTTTTTTACAAAAGAATTAATTATAGCGCGTCCTGGAAAGCCTGATGGACTTTTTACAAATCCAATATCGGATTCAGTACAGGAAATAACAGCTTCTTTAAAGGCTTCATCTGCGTCACATTCGTAAGTTGCTATAAATCTAGTTCCTATTTGAACACCATCTGCTCCTTTTTTTATATAATGTGCAATATCACAGCCGTCATAAATTCCTCCAGCTACGAAAATTGGAATCGGTCTATTTGCCTTTTCTCTATACGGTGCAAGCTCACTATCTACCTCAACTAATATTTCTTCTAATGAAGGACAATTACCAGAAAATAGGTCTTCTTCTTTAAATCCAAGATGTCCTCCAGCTTTGCTGCCTTCCACAACTACAAAATCCGGAAAATAATTATGACGTTTCTCCCAAACTTTTGCAATTAGTCTCATTGCTTTTCCACTTGAAACTATTGGAGACAATAATATCGATGCACCATTTACTAGTTTAGGCAAATCCAACGCGAGTCCAGCACCTGAAATTATTGCATCAGCTTTTGCTTTAACCGTTGCTTCTACCATCTTCGCATATTCTCTTCCCGCTACCATTATATTTACTCCAACAAGTCCTTTGCCATTTGCGATTTCTTTCGCCTTAGTAACTTCTTCAATGATAGCATCGTAATTAGCCTTTATATTTTCAGTCCTGAAATTAGTTTTTCTATATCCTGGATGAGCAGCACTAATAACTCCCATTCCACCTTTTTTAGCTACATTGCCTGCAAGGTTTGACAGTGAAACTCCAACTCCCATACCTCCTTGTATTATAGGTACTTCAAGTATATGATTGCCTAGTTTTACAGACTTCATGATAATTCACCATTCTTTCTTTCGATTTCTTTTATTACTGCTGAACTACCATTTACTATGTTTTCTATAACAGTTTTCACTGGAAGTATTTCTTTTGTAAGGCCTGCTATCTGTCCAGCCATTACTGAACCATACTCTATATCCCCTTGGTAAACTGCCCTTTTCAGAGCGCCAAGTGTTAGTTTTTCCATTTCTTCACGATTATCTAGTTGATTTTCAAGTTCCAAGTATTTTCTACTCATCTTGTTTTTTATAACTCTTACTGGCGCTTTAATTCCTCTTCCATAAACTACAGTATCTGAATCCTTAGCATTAATTACTGCCTGCTTATATCTTTCGTGAACGATACACTCTTCTGTTGCCAGTAAACAAGTTCCAATTTGTACTCCACTTGCACCTAGTGCCAACGCAGCAACGAATCCTCTTGAATCCCCTATCCCACCAGCTGCAATAACAGGGATATCCACTGCATCACATACTTGTGGAATCAGAGTCATTGTGGTCTGTTCTCCCACATGGCCTCCCGCTTCGCTTCCTTCTACTATGAGTGCATCTACACCATTTCTCTCCATACGAATTGCCAGAGCAACACTTGGAACTACTGGAAACACTTTTGCACCACTCTCATGAAGCCTATCTAAATACTTTGCTGGATTTCCCGCACCAGTAGTCACTACTGCAACTTTTTCTTCTATAATCACATCTACTATTTCTGCACTATTTGGATTCATAAGCATTATATTCACTCCAAATGGTTTGTCTGTAAGTTCTTTACACTTACGGATTGCACTCCTTGTCTCTTCAGCATCCATAGCAC
>JAAYFG010000009.1 GCA_012728335.1 Tissierellia bacterium
ATAGTAAAAGACGATAAGAGTCCAGTAGGAACTCGTATCTTTGGGCCGGTAACTAGAGAATTAAGAAGTGGTAATTTCATGAAAATTATTTCACTTGCACCAGAAGTATTATAAGGAGGTGTTAAATATGCGTATAAAAACCGGAGATAACGTAATTATCATTGCAGGTAAAGATAAAGGTAAAACAGGTAAAGTACTTAAAGCTCTACCAAAAGAAAACAGAGTAATCGTTGAGGGAATCAATATGATTACAAAGCATATGAAAACAACAAGTCCTACTCAACCTGGTGGAATTCAAAAATTAGAGGCTCCTATACACGTTTCTAATGTGATGTTCTACGATGAGAAAAATAAAAAAGGTAGTAGAGTTGGATATAAAATAGACAGTAACGGTAATAAGTCAAGAGTTGCAAAAACTTCTGGCGAGACTATTAAATAACGAGAGGAGGTAGTTATAAGTGACTTCCAGATTAAGAGATAAATATAATGATGAAATAAAGAAAGCTATGATGGAAAGATTCGAGTATGAAAATATCATGCAAGTTCCTAAATTAGAGAAAATTGTTGTTAATATTGGAGTTGGCCAAGCTAAAGACAATCCTAAAGCATTAGAGTCAGCTATAAAGGATCTAGAAATTATCACAGGACAAAAAGCTGTTATTACAACTGCTAAAAAATCTATAGCGAACTTCAAACTTCGTGAAGGAATGAACATCGGTACTAAGGTAACACTTAGAGGCGAAAAAATGTATGATTTCTTAGACAAATTTATGAACGTTGCACTACCTAGAGTAAGAGACTTTAGAGGAGTTAGTAACTCAGCATTTGACGGTAGAGGTAACTATGCAATTGGTATTAAAGAACAACTTATTTTCCCTGAAATCGAGTACGATAAAGTAGATGCTATCAGAGGACTTGATATTGCGATAATAACTACTGCGAATACAGATGAAGAAGCAAGAGTATTCCTACAATTAATGGGAATGCCATTTGCTAAAGCTTAAGGAGGAAATCAAGTGGCAAAAAAATCAATGATTGCTAAACAAAAAAGAAAGCCTAAATACAGTACACGTGCATATAGTAGATGTAAAATTTGTGGAAGACCTCATGCTGTTTTAAGAAAATATGGTGTATGCCGTATTTGCTTCAGAGAACTTGCCTATAAAGGACAAATTCCTGGAGTTAGAAAAGCAAGTTGGTAATCACTCTTTGAAAGGAGGCAAAAAATATGATGACAGACCCTATTGCAGATATGCTTACGAGAATTAGAAATGGCAATAATGCAAGACACGAATCTGTTGATGTGCCAGCTTCTAATATAAAAAAGGAGTTAGCAGAGATTTTAGTTAAAGAAGGCTTTATAAAAGGCTTTAATGTTATAGATGACGGTAAACAAGGAATCATTAAACTTGACTTGAAATATGGTCAAAATGATGAAAAAATAATTAGTGGTATTAAGAGAATATCTAAACCAGGACTTAGAGTTTATGCTAAATCTGATGAGATACCAAGAGTTTTAGGTGGTTTGGGAATCGCGATGATTTCAACATCAAAAGGTATTTTAACAGATAAAGAAGCAAGAGAACAAGGTGTTGGCGGAGAAGTAATCTGCTACGTATGGTAATAAATAAGAGGAGGTGTAGATATGTCTAGAATAGGTTTAATGCCAATCGAAATTCCAAGCGGAGTTGAAATTAAAATAAGCCCTGAAAACTTCGTTGAAGTAAAAGGACCAAAAGGAAATTTATCTCAACAAGTGGCTAACGAATTAGAAATTAAGATTGAAGACAATGTGTTAACATTAGCAAGAACTGCTGAAACTAAAACACAAAAATCTCTTCATGGTTTATATAGAACATTAATTGCTAACATGATCGAAGGAGTAACTAACGGTTATTCAAAAGAGTTAGAGATTGTAGGAACAGGATATAGAGCTGCTAAGAACGGTAAAACATTAGCACTTACATTAGGTTTCTCTCATCCTCTAGACTTAGAAGATCCAGAAGGAATTGAAACAGAAGTTCCAGGACCTAACAAAATCATTGTTAGAGGTATTGATAAACAAGCAGTTGGACAATACGCTGCTAAAATAAGAAGCTATAGAAAACCTGAACCTTATAAAGGTAAAGGTGTTAAATATGTTGATGAACATATTATCAGAAAAGTTGGTAAAACTGGTAAGTAGAAAGGAGAGATAGAACGTGCTTAAAAAAATAGATAGAAATTCTAATAGAGTTAAGAGACATCAAAGAGTTAGACGCAAAATTTCCGGTACTACTTCTAGACCAAGATTAAATGTTTATAGAAGCAATACTAATATATATGCACAAATAATTGATGATCTTAATGGTACTACATTAGTAGCAGCTTCTACTCTTGACAAAGACTTGAATTTAGAATCTAAAAGCAATAAATTAGCTGCAAAAACAGTTGGTGAAACTATAGCTAAAAGAGCTTTAGAAAAAGGAATTGAAGAAGGTGTTTTTGACAGAAGTGGATATATATATCACGGTAGAGTTAAAGAGCTAGCAGAAGGTGCTAGAGAAGCAGGTCTAAAATTCTAGTAGAGGAGGGGAATTATGCAACGTTCAATAATTGATGCGGGTGAATTAGATTTACAAGAAAAAGTAGTTAATATAAATAGAGTAGCTAAAGTAGTAAAAGGTGGTAGAAACTTTAGATTCAGCGCACTTGTAGTAGTTGGTGACGGTAACGGACACGTTGGTGTTGGTACTGGTAAAGCTCTGGAAGTTCCTGAAGCTATCAGAAAAGCTGTTCAAGACGCTAAGAAAAACATAGTTAAGATATCACTTTACGAAACTACTATTCCACACGAGGTTACAGGTGTTTATGGTGCAGGAAGAGTATTTTTAAAACCAGCTCCAGAAGGAACGGGAGTAATAGCTGGTGGACCAGTTCGTGCCGTTTGCGAATTAGCTGGTATTAATGATATTAGAACTAAAAACCTTGGTTCCTCAAACCCTAGAAGTACTGTAAATGCGACATTAGAAGCATTGAAGAGCCTTAAGAGAGCAGAAGATGTTGCTAGACTTAGAGGCAAAACAGTAGAAGAACTATTAGGATAAGGAGGGAATTTAATGGAAACATTAAAAATAAAATTAGTTAGAAGCCTTATCGGTAAAACTGAAAAACAAAAGAATATTATAAAATCACTTGGTTTTACTAAAATAGGCCAAGTAAAGGAACACAAAGATACTCCTCAATTAAGAGGTTTAATGAGAAATGTAGAACACATGATTGAGATAGTTGACTAAGAGGAGGTGTGACAATAAATGAAGTTACATGATTTGAGACCTGCAAAAGGTGGCGGAAGTAAACCAAGAAAGAGACTAGGTAGAGGTATTGGTTCTGGACTTGGTAAAACTTCGGGTAAAGGTCACAAAGGTCAAAACGCAAGATCAGGTGGTGGAGTAAGACCAGGATTCGAAGGTGGTCAAATGCCGCTTGCTCGTAGATTACCTAAAAGAGGTTTCACAAATATTAATAAAAAACAATGGGCAATTGTTAATCTAGATACACTGAACAATTTCGAAGAAGGAACTTTAGTAAACTCAGAATTGCTAATTGAAACTGGCGTTATTAAAGCTAGAGATTTAGTTGATGGACTAAGAGTTCTTGGTAACGGTGATTTAAATGTAAAATTAACTGTTCAAGCTAATCACTTCAGTAAATCAGCAGCCGAAAAAATCGAAGCAGCTGGAGGAAAGGCAGAGGTGATTTAAAATGCTTTCTACAGTTAGAGATGCGTGGAAAATCCCTGAATTAAGAAAAAAGATGTTATTCACCTTAATGGTGATATTCGTATTTAGAATAGGTTCAGCAATCCCAGTACCATATATGGACAAAAGGCTAGTTGCTCAAATGTTCGCAGAAGGTTCAGGAACTGTTCTTCAATTACTAGATATGATTTCTGGTGGTGGATTAGAGAGATTTACGATTTTTGCAATGGGTGTTTCACCTTATATTACTGCATCGATAGTAATTCAATTATTGACATTCGCTATACCAGCACTTGAAGAATTACAAAAAGAAGGCGAAGAAGGAAGAAAGAAAATTCAATTTTATCAAAGAATTCTTGCTATACTAATTGCATTAATTCAATCGATTGGATTCACTTATGGACTGTTTAAAGGTGCACTTTATGCAGAGACATTCCTTCAAAATTCCATAGTTATTCTATCAATGGTAGCAGGTACTTGTTTTGTAATTTGGTTAGGTGAACAAATTACTAAAAATGGTGTAGGTAATGGTATTTCAATTATCATTTTCCTAGGTATCATTTCAAGAATACCAAACGACCTAATAGGAATATTCAATGGAGCTAAAGCAGGAACTATAGGTATCCTACCAATAGTTGTATTCTCAATACTTGCAGCATTAGTAGTGCTATTCGTAGTAGCTCTTAATGAGGGTGAAAGAAGAATTCAAGTACAATACTCTAAGAGAGTAGTGGGAAGAAAAATGTATGGTGGACAAAACACTCATATTCCTATAAAAGTTTCTATGGCAGGAGTTATGCCAGTTATTTTCTCGAGTTCAATACTTGCAATTCCAGCAACTATTGCTCAATTTAATCAAGGTAGTGGCTTTGCTAACTTCTTGCTTAATTGGTTTACACCACAAGGTATTCCAGGAACTATAATTTATTCAGTATTAAATATTGTATTTATTATGTTCTTTACGTATTTTTACACTGCAATGCAATTTAACACTGTTGAGTACTCAAAAAACCTTCAACAAAATGGTGGTTTTATTCCAGGAATAAGACCAGGTAGACCAACTTCCGAATACTTGGAAAAAGTAGTAAACAGACTAGTATTTGTTGGTGGTTTAGGGCTTGCTCTATTATCATCATTACCTATAATCTTAGGTAAGTTTATGGCAGTTCCTATGGTTTTCGCAGGAACTTCAATCATAATCGTAGTTGGTGTTGTACTTGAAACTTTAAGATCATTAGAACAACAAATGATAATTAGACATTACAAAGGTTTCTTAAACTAGGAGGATTATAATGAGACTCATAATAATAGGACCACCAGGAGCAGGAAAAGGAACTCAAGCAGCTAAAATAGTTGAAAAGTATTCTATTCCTCATATATCAACTGGAGATATGTTAAGAGAAAATATCAAAAATAGCACTGAACTTGGAATTGAAGCTCAAGGTTATATGGATAAAGGTGTATTAGTACCGGATCATTTAGTAATAAAGATAGTACAAGAAAGAATTACAAGAGATGACTGTGCTAATGGATTTCTATTAGATGGATTTCCAAGAACAGTTGCTCAAGCTGTATCATTAGATGCGGAATTAGACAAACTAGGAATAAAACTGGACAATGTTATAAATATAGACGTGGATAAAGATTTATTAGTAAATAGAGCCATTAGCAGAAGAGTCTGCAATAAATGTGGAGCTACTTACAATATAATATCTAACCCACCAAAAGAAGACAATATATGTGATAACGATGGTGAGCCATTATATCAAAGAAGTGATGATACCGAAGAAACTGTATCTACTCGTATACAAGTTTATCTGGATCAAACATCACCACTGATTGACTATTACAAAGCACAAGGTCTTTTATCTGATATCGACGGAACAAAAGACATCACAGATGTTACTGAACAAATATTCAAAGCTTTAGATAATTAATAGTTGGTGGATAATGGAAAGTACCATTGATGTTAAAGTCGGACAAGTAGTGAGATCTAAAAGCGGCAGAGATAAAGGAGAAGTTTTTCTTATATTACAAGTAGTAGACAATAGTAATGTGACAATAGTAAATGGAAAATCTAGGAAACTGGCTAACCCAAAACTAAAAAACATAAAACATCTCTATATTTATAAAGATGTTTTGGAATTGAGTGCTACAAATGAGGATAAGTACTATCAATTTGATGATGCGTATCTTAGAAAAATATTGAAACCGTATAGTGAAGTAGTAGATAAACAGGAGGTTTAAGACCTAATGGCAAAAGAAGATATTATTGAAGTTGAAGGTGTAGTAGTAGATGCGTTGCCAAATACAACTTTCAAAGTTAGATTAGAAAATGGACATGAAATACTTGCTCATATTTCTGGTAAACTTAGAATGCACTACATCAGAATACTTCCAGGAGATAAAGTAACCGTTGAATTATCACCATATGATTTAACTAAAGGAAGAATTACTTGGAGAAACAAGTAGTAGGGGGGATTTGAATGAAAGTAAGACCATCTGTTAAGAAGATGTGTGAAAAATGTAAGATAATTAAAAGACACGGAAGAGTAATGGTTATCTGCGAGAATCCTAAACACAAACAAAGACAAGGTTAATCATACTTAAGATGGAGGTGTAGTAGCGAATGGCAAGAATAGCAGGTATAGACTTACAAAGAGAAAAAAGAGTTGAAATTGGTCTAACTTATATTTATGGTATCGGTAAAAGCAGATCACAAGAAATTTTAACTAATGCTGAGGTAAGCTTCGACACAAGAATTAAGGATTTGACAGAAGCAGAAGTAGCAAGAATAAGAGAAGAAATAGACAAATACCACGTTGAAGGAGATTTAAGACGTGATATTGCTATGGATATAAAAAGACTAAGAGAAATTAATAGTTATAGAGGAAATAGACACAGAAGAAATTTACCAGTAAGAGGACAAAGAACTAAGACTAATGCAAGAACTAGAAAAGGTCCTAAGAAGCTAGTTTCTAAGAAGAAATAGCAAGGGAGGGAAATAGATTAAATGGCAAAAAAGACTAAAGCTACACGTGTTAGAAGAAGAGAACGTAAGAATATAGAAAAAGGTCAAGCTCATATAGCATCGACATTTAATAATACAATGGTTACACTTACTGATATGAACGGTAATGTACTATCATGGGCGAGTGCTGGACAACTTGGTTTTAGAGGCTCAAGAAAATCTACTCCTTATGCAGCTCAACAAGCAGCAGAAGAAGCAGCTAAAAAAGCAATGGAGCATGGATTAAAATCAGTTGAAGTATATGTAAAAGGACCTGGCTCAGGAAGAGAAGCAGCTATAAGATCATTACAAGCAACTGGTCTAGAAGTTAACATGATTAAAGACGTTACACCAATTCCACACAATGGATGTAGACCACCGAAACGTAGAAGAGTTTAATAGATTAAGCGAAAGCTCCTGTTAGATGTTATCCAATAAAGGAGGCTAATTGTAATGATGGAAATGGAAAAACCGATGATTTCTGTGCAAAACGGTGAAGATGGCAGAAACAGTGGTAGATTTATAGTTGAGCCACTTGAAAGTGGTTATGCTATAACTTTAGGTAATTCACTTAGAAGAATACTTCTTTCACCATTACCTGGTGCTGCAGTATCTAAGATTAAAATTCGTGGAGTTCTTCACGAATTTGATACAGTACCTGGTATGGCTGAAGATGTACCTGAATTGATTTTAAATATTAAAGATTTGGTATTAAAAATTGAAGTAGATGAGCCTATCACAGTTATTATTGACAAAGAAGGACCAGGCGTAGTAACAGCAGGTGATATTGTTACAGGTATTGATTTTGAAGTTGTAGACCCAACTCAACACATAGCAACGTTAAACGAAGACGGACAACTATATATGGAAATGGAAGTTGTACGTGGAAGAGGCTATGTTTCATCTGAAAATAAAAAAGATGAAAATACTGAAATTAACGCTATTCTAATAGATTCAAACTTTTCTCCAGTAACTAAAGTTAATTGGAAAAGTGAAAATACAAGAGTTGGTCAAAAAACGGACTATGAAAGACTTATATTAGATGTAGATACAGATGGATCTATGGCAGCTGATGAAGCAGTAAGTTTGGCAGCTAAGATTTTAACTGAACACTTAAATCTGTTTATAGGACTTACAGACCATGTCAATGAAGTAGAAATCATGGTTGAAAAAGAAGAAGATGAGAAAGAAAAAGTTCTTGAAATGACAGTTGAAGAGCTTGACTTATCCGTTAGAAGTTATAACTGCTTAAAGAGAGCGGGAATTAATACAGTTGATGAATTGACTCAACGAACTGAAGATGAAATGATGAAAGTTCGTAATCTAGGTAAAAAATCCTTAACAGAAGTTAGAAATAAACTTTCTGAATTAGGACTAGGACTTAGAACTAACGAAGAATAATCCAGCATGAAGGAGGGATATTATGGCACAACTAAGAAAACTTGGTCGCCCTACAGCTCATAGAAATGCGATGTTAAGAAACTTAACGACATCTCTGTTAAGACATGGAAGAATTGAAACGACAGTTACTAGAGCGAAAGAAACTAAGAGAATGGCAGAAAAGATGATTACTCTTGGTAAGAGAGGGGATCTTCATGCAAGAAGACAAGCTCTAGCTTATATATATGATGAGGATGTAGTCACAAAATTATTTGAAGAACTTGCACCAAAATATGCAGATAGAAATGGTGGATACACTAGAGTTCTTAAATTAGGTCAAAGATCTGGTGACGGAGCTGAGATTGCTATAATTGAATTAGTTTAAGAGTAGGGGGATTGAGTTGAACTTAATCCCACTATTTTATTATAGTAAATAAAAAGACGAGTTTTACTCGTCTTTTTTTAATGCCTATTTATCAAGTTTTACAACTTCGATGTCATATTCATCCATAAATTTCATTATATGTTCTTTATAGAATACATCGAAAGTGGAATTACCATCAAGTAGATATGCTTCACTAAGGTCAACTTTAAAGCTTCCATCTTTTAGTTTTATAATATTATTGAAAGCGATACTAATATGTGCATCTTTAAGTGCATCTGAATAATCTCTATCGGCTTCTAATTTATAAACTAATTGTAATTGATTAATAATCTTATTGTTGAAACCATCTTTTTGCACAAGGTAATATGAATCTTGTACACCTAGATTGTTGATGTTCTTAAGATATCTAGTAGATGAATTGTCAATATATCCTTTTTTACCAGCAAGTACATTAGCTGAGAATATTTCATCTGCTCTTTTTAAGATACTATTTTTAGTTGCTTCATCTACTTCAGTAAATTTAGTAAGGTATTCATCTAATCCATCAACTGTATAGTCTTTGGAAGCATCTTCAACAATGACTCCTTCTTCATAGATTCTATCAGTATTAGCAACTACTGTTATCGTATCTCCATTTTTAAGATTGGTCATAGTTTCAGATTTGAAATCCATTTGACTTATAATAGGGTCACTTGATTTATTTTCGATTATTGCAATTCCGTTAGGAGAAGTACCATTAAAAGATACAACTACATCTTTAAATATTTCATCTGCACCTACAGTTTTGATCTCTTCTAGTCCTTCTACAGTAGTTGAAATATCCTTGAAATTTAGAGTAATCTTGTGTTTCTTATTAGTCTCTTCATCAATTTTGGCAGAAAGTGTAATCTTGTCTCCATTAGAAAGATTATCTGATTTATCAAAATTTAGCACTACTGAATTAGTAACACTATAAAGTTTGTCTAAATCTTCAAAGTTTAAGTCACTTAAACTCTGTATATCGGTTTTAATTTTAAGAGCTTCTGCTACAGCTTCTTCAAATCCGACATAGTCAAAGTCATAATCAGCTATACCTTTGGTGTCATATCCGAATACGACAACAGACACATAGTCGTTTAGATTAACTGATTTTCCGCCACAACCAACTAATAAAACCAAGCAAAGCATAAAGCATAATACTAATAAAAATCTTCTCTTCATTTAATACACTCCTTTTGTCAGCTTTTACTCAATAAAAAATATGTATAATTACTATAATATTTGAATAAAAGCAATGATATGCATAATTATATAATATAAATAAAACAATATCAATAATATCAATCATTAAGCATGTATATTTTTATTATAGCAAATAAAAAAGACGAGATAATTCTCGTCTTTAAACTTTATCTATATATTTAATTCTTTTTCCATAAGTGTTTTTAAGTCAAAATCCGTTCTGAAATCATATTCTTCATTAGTCACAGTATTTTCTAGTGAGTGGTAGAAAGTGTCTGTTTGTTCATATATTTCATCACTTAGTTTAAGGATGTATTGATCATTTATTGATATAAAGAGATTTGGTTCAATATCTGGTGCACTCCTTTTAATCCATTTAATCGGAATAGTTTTTATTATTTCACTAAAACTATCTATTGTGTTCATATTGTCAATTACAATTTCTTCGGAACCAGAATTGACTGCAATATTTTCTATGGATAAAATATCCATTTTAGCCTTGATAGTTGATGTTTCTCCCAAAGGAGTAATATTTGGATCATTTACTTCTTTGAGAAAACCTTCTGGTGTATTGTGGATACCTAGAACATAATCCTTATAAATAAGATATTGATTTCTGCTTTTTAAAAGAGCTTTATCCATTTGATTATTATCTTGATTGTAGAAGTAGAATCCATCATGGGTGAGTAATACTATATTGTCTTCTTTTCCATTATCCAAATAATAAAATCCATCACTAAGCTTTTCATAGATACCTCGATCAATCTCATCTATATAGTTAAATACATAGTATTTACCGCCGTAAAAAGAAAAATTATATCCTGCACCATTTGCTTGATAAGAACCTTGAATATCATATTCAGTAGTGTATTCTTTAAGTTCATAATATATTTTACCAAGTGAAATAAGGGTGATGAAATTAGTAATTACAAGTAAGGAAATGATGATATTCTTTTTGTCAGAATAGTAGTTTTTAATTCTGTTTATCATGATTACACCTCCAATAGATATTTATATGATAACATTAGATTCAATATTATTCCATATTTTCAATAATATTTATGGAATATGATTAGAAACTACTGAAATAGTGAATAAATATACTAGTATGATAAAGGAGGATTTAGATGAAAAAATATGTAGCAGAACCTTTTAGAATAAAAATGGTGGAAACTATTAAAATGACTACGAAGGAAGAACGAGAAAAATCTATGGCTGAAGCTCATTACAATATGTTTGGACTTCGTGGTGAAGATGTTTATATCGACTTACTTACAGATAGTGGTACGAATGCCATGAGCGACACTCAATGGTCAGGAGTTATGCGCGGAGATGAAGCATATGCAGGTGGAAATAGCTATTACAAATTAGTAGAAGACGGAAGAGATATTTTTGGATATGAGTTCATCCAACCAGTTCATCAAGGTAGGGCTGCTGAAAAAGTTCTATTTCCAATTTTATTAAACTCTGACAAAGTTGCTATTTCAAATACTTTCTTTGATACTACTAGAGCACATGTTGAACTTGCAGGAGCAAGAGCAATTGATTGTGTAGTGGAAGAAGCTAAACAACCGAGTTTACGTGTTAAATTTAAAGGAAATATGGATGTAGAAAAACTTGAAAAGTTAATAAACGAGTATGGTGCTGAAAAAGTAGGTGTAATAGTTATGACTATTACTAATAATTCAGCTGGTGGACAACCTGTATCCATTGCAAATATGAGAGAAGTGTCAAAGATTGCAAAAAAATATGGAATCCATTTATGTATAGATGCTGCTAGATTTGCTGAAAATGCATTTTTTATAAAGAGAGATGAAGAAGAATTTAAAGATGTGAGCATAAAAGATATAACTAGAGAGATGTTTAGTTATGCTGACACTTTTACCATGTCTGCTAAAAAAGATGCCATAGTGAATATGGGCGGACTTATAGGAATAAAAGAAGATGCAGAACTATATCAAAAAGTTAAGGGAAACACCATATCTTTTGAAGGATTCATCACTTATGGTGGACTTAGTGGTAGAGACCTAGAATCACTTTCTATAGGACTTTATGAAGGACTTGATGAAGAATACCTAAAATATAGAAACGGTCAAATGGAGTACCTTGCAGGGCTTCTAGATGAGGCTGGAATAGAGTATCAATCTCCAGTGGGAGGTCATGGTGTTTTCATTGATGCTGCTAAAATGCTTCCTCACTTAAAATACTATGAATATCCAGGTCATGCACTGGCTGTGGAACTATATCTAGAGGCGGGAATTAGAACTTGTGATATAGGATCCTTTATGCTAGGAAATGACCCTGATACTAAAGAGCAATTAGAATCCGATTTTGAGTTCACAAGACTGGCAATACCGAGAAGAGTGTATACTCAGTCACATTTGGATATAATAGCAGAAGCGCTTATTAATATTAAGAAGAGAGCAAGTGAAGTTCCCGGTTATAGAATAACTTGGGAACCGGAAATACTGAGACATTTTCAAGCTCATGTAGAACCAATTAAATAATATGAAGGGAGTTATCAATAATTTGATAACTCCCTTTTATTCCTTCCAAAATCATATACATATATGAACAATAAGTCTAATACTGTTAATTTCACAATTCAATATATAAGTCTTTTTCACTTTTACATATTCTTTCATATATTTCCAGTATATATTCTTTTTACTGTAGGATTATCTTCAAATTCAACACCATTTACTTTACGTAACCCTACAAGACATATAGTCATTTAGCCAATACTAATAAGAAAAGTACTTTAAAAGTTTTATAATATTAAACCATTTTTGAAGGATCCACTAATTCATTAAAGGTTGCTTCGTCTAAAATTTCAAGCTTAAGAGCAGCTTCCTTAAGTGAAAGGTCATTTTCAAAAGCGTATTTTGCAATCTTAGCTGCGCTTTCATAGCCGATAGCTGTATTTAATGCTGTTACTAGCATTAGTGAGTTTTCTAAAAAATAGCTCATCTTATCTTTATTTGCTTTAATTCCAATAGCACAGTTGTCATTAAAACTCTTAATAGAATCAGCTAATAGCACTGTGGATTGAATGAAATTGTAGATTATAGCTGGCATAAACACATTAAGTTGGAAATTGCCTTGAGATGCTGCGATTCCGATTGTAGTGTCGTTTCCCATAACTTGAACTGCTACCATAGTAACGGCTTCAGATTGAGTAGGATTTACTTTTCCAGGCATAATTGAGCTACCAGGTTCATTTTCAGGAATGCTTATTTCCCCAATTCCACATCTAGGACCACTGGCAAGCCATCTCACATCGTTCGCGATTTTCATCATATTTGCCGCCAATGCTTTAAGGGCCCCATGAGAAAATACCAAAGCATCTTTTCCAGTAAGAGCATGGAATTTATTGGATTTGCTCTTAAATTCAAAACCGGTTTCTTTTGAAAGGATATCACAAACCATTTCTGAGAAACCATCAGGAGCATTAAGTCCAGTTCCAACAGCTGTTCCTCCTATAGCCAGTTTTCTAAGTCCGTCTATAGAGGAATTTATCTGTTCTAAATTGGCAAGCATCATGCTTCTCCAAGCACTTATTTCTTGAGAAAAAGTGATAGGAACTGCATCTTGCAAGTGAGTTCTACCAATTTTAATAATGCCTTCATTTTCTTTTTCCAATCTCTCTAGAGTATTGATGAATTCTATAATATTTGGAACTAGCTTTCCTTTTAATAATAGCGCTGCAGAAATGTGCATTGCAGAAGGGAAAGTGTCGTTGGAGCTCTGAGATTTATTCACATCGTCATTTGGATGAATGATATTTTCTCCAGCGATATCATTTGCCAAATGAGCTATTACTTCATTAACATTCATATTACTTTGTGTTCCGCTTCCTGTTTGCCATACTTTAAGAGGAAACTGATCATCGTATTCTCCAGAAAGTATTTGGTCAGCAGCTTCTGTAATCAGTTTACACTTTTCATCTGATAGCTTGCCTAGCTTATTATTGGCAATGGCAGCAGCTTTTTTTAGTACAGTTAGTCCGTGTACCACTTCAAGTGGCATAGTTTCAATTCCTATTTTAAAATTCTCGTAACTTCTTTGAGTTTGTGCTCCCCAATGTGAAGAAGCGGGAACCATTACTTCTCCCAAAGTATCTCTTTCTATTCTATATTCCATAATTAACCTCCTATTATAAATCTTATTATATAAATCCCCATAAAAAACTAAATCAAACAAAAAGAAGCATCTCCAAAAGGAAATGCTTCAAAATATTATTCAGTAGTACTTGCACTTGGAATTTCTTCTAAATAGCTTATGCTGATGTATTTGTACTCTTCATCATAATAAACTTCCAGTCCAAGTTCTTCCATTTTCTTAAGACTGATATAAGCCTTATTTTCGAATAGTGGAAGGTCTAGTAGTACATTGTTATTATTCAGTACATAGTATGGTTTCTTTGCATTAGTATCATATCCAACTTCGAATTTCAATGCTTCAAAAATTGTACGGAATCCATACATCTCAACATCATCAAATTTTTTAATAAGAATTGGTTTATCCATATTTTCAAAATTATCTGTATTGTAA
>JAAYFG010000087.1 GCA_012728335.1 Tissierellia bacterium
TGTACCTGCTCTCCAACCATTTACCACAGTGTGAAGCATTATCATATAAAGGCCAACTAGTGCTGGAAGATAAAGAAAGGCTGTTAAAAACTCTGGTGGATAGTACTGTAAATTTTTAATTATAAATCCAGGTACTGCATATCCTAGAACTCCACCTAGTATCATAAGCAATATTCCAACAGCTCCATACCATCTTGGAACATCTTTTATGGGTTCACTCTTTCTAGCTTCATTAAGTATATCTATTATATTTGCACGGTTTATAAATCTTTGTAGTCTATAAAATGTTAGTCCAATTACCACAAGGCTGAATATACCTGAAAATATAAATGCGTTTGCTGAAATAGTAAGAACCATTTCTTCGGTGTTTACTACAAAAATTTTAAAGATTTGCCATATAAAAAATGCTAGAGGTGTAGCAAGAGCTAAACCGATTATACAAGCAATAACCATCATGCTGCCCACATCTTTAAAAAGCTCACTTCTGATTTGAGATTTAGCACTTCCTAAAGCCATAAAAATTCCTGTTTCTCTCGATTTATACCTTAAAAATAACCCAATTGCATAATTTATAAATACGACACATCCAATTACTGTCAATACGAAAATCATCATTACTTGTTTTCTGGAGTCTCCACCTTCTGGAAGGATAGTGAGAACTGTTTTGGAACTCATCATTATTAAATAAGCCGTTATTAGCAGAACAGAAAAAGCAGTGGAACATAGTAATAGCAAATATTGATGGATGTTCTTTCTTCTCAACTCACTATATACATCTTTAAAGTTTTTCATCGTCATTCTCCTCTCCCATCTTTTGGATTGCATCTAATAGTTCTTTTTGGAAGTCCGAACGAGATTTCTCCTCTCTTATTTTAATAGTGTCTATCTGTCCGTCTTTAAGTAGTATCACTCTATCACAATAAGATGCAGCAAATGAATCATGAGTAACCATTAGAATCGTTGCTCCCAGTGATGATTTAGCATTTAAGAATGCTTCGATCACTGCTTTTGAACTTTTAGAGTCGAGGTTTCCCGTAGGTTCGTCAGCCATAATCATAAGTGGTTCATTTATCAGTGCCCTTGCAACTGCTGTTCTCTGTTTTTCACCACCTGAAATTTCTGCTGGATACTTATTTTTTATATGTGATATTCCAAATAGTTCACACAGTTTATCTGCAGAAGCTTCCATTGCTTTGCTTACATTATTGCTAATTATCCTCGGTAACATTATATTATCTCTAACTGTTAGTCCATCTAATAGCATGAAGTCTTGGAACACAAAACCTAGTTCTTTATTTCTAACTTTCGCTATTTGATTTCCATCAAGTTTAGAAAGATCTGTTCCCTTTAGTAGTATTTCGCCACTATCCACCGGGATATAACATGAAATACAGTTTAGAAGCGTGGTTTTCCCTGAACCGGAAGGTCCCATTACTGCAACGAATTCTCCGCTTTTCACATCTAGTTTTACTCCTTTAAGTACCTCGTATTTTGAACTTCCTACCATAAATGATTTATGAACGTCTTTTATATTTAACATTTTTATCTCCCCTTTCAATTACATCTTAATAAAATATGTGAACTGTATTTTTGGACATGACAAATTTGACATGGGAAATGTAAAAATTGAATGATTTTTGCTAAAAATGTCATAATTAACTGTTTCAGTGTAATAATCGGTTTCTGTAAAAATAGTCTATATGGTATAATTAAGCCAGTTAGGAGGGAAAGATATGCTTAGAATTGGGATATGCGATGATTTAGCAGATGCTAGATTTACTCTTTCGGTTTCGATAGAGAGAATCGCTGAAAGACTTAATATAGAAACTGCCATCTACGAATTTTCATCGGGAGATAGGCTTTTGAAATGGTTTGAGAATCACGAAAACGAAGTGGATTTATTGTTTTTGGATATTGAAATGCCTGGACTTGATGGAATGGCAACGGCAAAGTCACTAAGACAAGAAAATAGCTTCATTCAAATAGTCTTCGTAACGAGTCATCCCACATATGTATTTGACGGATATTCTGTTGGAGCAATGGGCTATCTTATGAAACCTGCTAAGGAAAACGAAGTTGAAGAGATAATGACTAGAGCGATAAAATCCATTAGAAAGAGTGAAGAAGATGTCTACATAATAAAAAACATTGACGGAATGTATAGAGTTCCTAAGAGTTCAATACTCTACTTCACTTCTGATAAGAGACTTGTAATTTGTATTACAGAAAGTAGAGTCTATGAATTTTATGGAAAACTTAGTGATGTGGAAGATGAACTTGGAAGTCCTTTTGTGAGAATTCATCAAAGATATTTGGTTAATTCCAAATATGTAGATCAGATTTCTGGAGATAGCGTTTATATAAAAAGTGAAGAATTACCAATTAGCAGGTCAAATAAGGAAAAGGCATTGCTTGAACTTAGCAAGAGCCTATTGGAGTGATGATATGGACAGAATGTTTTGGATAGGATTTTTTATAATAAGACTTATTGCTTATGGATTGGTTGGATACGTCTATCTAAAGCTATCTATGAAGTTACTTGAAATAAGAAAAGGAAAACTTTATGAGATAATAATTTTCATTTTTTTTGCTACTATTAGTACGGCAAATAATTGGATTGGGGACGAAAACACATTGTTTTTTATACCATTATATTTAATAGTATTTATAATGTGCTTTAAAGGGAGTATCTTGTCCAAATCAGTAGTTTCTATAAGCTTTTTTACTCTTATAGTTCCCGTTGGCATGGTAGTGGGATCTTATGATTTTTTTACAGGTTTCATTCAATCATATCAACTTGAATCTTTTCTTAAAGCTTTAGTGTATTTAAGCTTCGGATTAATACTAAATAGACTTGTTGGAGACTATAAGATTAGACTTAGTTCCCAACTGTGGGGATTGATTAGTGGTATTTTAATAGGCCCGTTTTTTGCAATAATTGGACTTTCGAGATTAGGAATTGGGCAAGCAGTATATTCAAGTAAAATAGCCAATGAAACAATTTATAGGATTGCTTTTATAATACTTCCATTTGTCGTAATGACTGGAATTGCAGTCTTTATGGTAATCGTCCTACTTTCAAAGCACGAAGAAGCCCGTGAGAGGGAAAATTTGGCAATTCAAAGGGAAACTTATTATGAGGGATTAAAAAGTGAGCAGGAACTAATTAGAACCATGAGACATGATATGAAGAACCACCTTCTATCTGTTCAAAACTATATTTCCAAAGACAATATTGATGCGGCAAGGGAGTATATCGAAAAACTAACGGAATCTCCGGCATTTAGACAATCTAGACAGATTTCCAATAATGATGTCGTAAATGCAATAATGGATAGTAAAATGGAAACTATGGCAGAAAGTGGAATTAAACTAGACTACAAGATAGGAGTTCCAGAGATGCTTCCGATTTCAGATGTGGATATTTCAGCACTGCTGGGCAATGCGCTGGACAATGCAATTGAAGCGACGGAAAAATGTTTTGAAAAGAAAATTACTATGAGACTTAGAGCTGATAAGGGATTATTTATGTTGATGGTAAAAAACCCATTTTCAGGAGAGATAATAGAAGAAAACGGACGATTTATAACTATTAAAAAGGATAAAGAGAATCATGGTTTTGGATTAATCAGTATTAGTGATGTGGTAAAACTATATAATGGAACTATGGAAACCAAAGTTGAAAATGGAGAGTTTGAATTGATATTAAGTATACCTATATAAAGACAATGAATATATTACTTGTCTTTATATAGGTATATTATTATTTGGATATTAGAATTTGATACTACAAATAAGGGGCTTTTTGATAGATAATATTTGGTGAATTTGTATGAAGGGGAAGCAGGGACCTTGCGTAGGGTCCCTCTCTCCCCCTCATACTCCCCCTGTAGCACCCTCACACGCTAAATTCAAAAGACAAAACCTTAAAA
>JAAYFG010000088.1 GCA_012728335.1 Tissierellia bacterium
AAGTTCATGGAGTATTAGATTTATTGGATCATTGCTTATGAAGTATCAAAACACTGGAAGCATATTACTAGACCAAGATTTAAAACTAGGAATTATTATATCTATAGTTTTAACTTTTCTTTCATTTACAATTATGTTAGTATGGTTTAAAAACTGGGAAGGAAGTAGAACGGAAGAGTAGGAGGTTAGTAAATGGCCAATATTTTAGTAGTAGATGATGATAAGGCTATTTTAGATTTGATTGAAAACATACTAAGTAAAAGCAATCATTTTGTTAAAAAAATAGATAAACCCGAAAAGGTTCTATCTGAAGATCTAAGTTTCTATAATTTAATAATTCTAGATATTATGATGCCTGAAATTGATGGGTTTCAGTTATGTTCTAAGATAAGGACACAAGTAGATTCACCTATTCTATTTCTTACAGCAAGATCAGATGAAGCAGATATAATTAGGGGGCTAGGATTAGGTGCAGATGATTACTTAACTAAACCCTTTGGAGTTCAGGAACTTCGTGCAAGGGTAGATGCCCATATTAGAAGAGAAGAAAGGGAAAAGACAAACTATATAAATATAGGTGATGTTAAATTCTTGCTATCAAGTAAAGAATGTTTCGTATTAGATAATAGGGTATCTCTAACTAAAAGTGAATATGAAATAAGTGAGTATTTAGCCCTTAATAGAGGCCAAGTTTTTTCAAAGGAACAAATTTTTGAATCAGTTTTTGGGTTTGAAAGGGAAAGCAATTTAAGTATAATAGCAGAGCATATAAAAAACATTAGGGCCAAATTTATACAATTTGGCATAGAACCAATAAAGACAGTTTGGGGAGTAGGATACAAATGGGATTAAGAAAAAGTAAGAGTAAAATGCTTCGTACAATATTTATAAAATATATTTTATATCTTGGAGTATTTCTTACGACCCTAATGCTAGTGAACTATTTAATATTTGGAATATCTCCAATTGGAGTATACCCAGCAAATTATTCTGAAAGAATAATTCAAAAAAACTATGATGAACTAAAAAATTCACCTAAGGTAAATATGGATTTATTGACACCAATGTGTAGTTTTGGGGTCTATTCAGAAGCAGGAGATTTTTTATATGGTAATTTTCCTGTTAAATATATAGATAAAGGTTGGGGCAACTATAGGCAGGGGAAAAATACAATTGGATTATCAGACTATATTATTAGTATTGAGAGGGAAGAAGAAGTATTGATTATTAGCTATCCTTTAAGTATGCAGTTTAAAAATGATGGATTGAGAAAAACCTTGCCTAATGCAGAATTAACAATTATATTTTCATTTTTATTCCAATTGCTTGTATTGATTATTCTGTGGTCGAGTAGATTAGCTAAAAGTATAAATAGTGAGTTAAGAAACCTCTTGAATGCTGTAGAGAAAATAGAAGAACAGAATTTAGACTTTGATGTAGGTGTAAGTAGTATAGAGGATATAAATCTAGTTCTTCAAGGGATTGACATGATGAAGAATTCTTTAAAGGCTGCTTTAGAAGAACAGTGGAATTTGGAACAGAAAAAGAAAGAACAAATATCTGCTCTCGCCCATGATGTAAGGACACCTCTTACTATAGTAAAAGGAAATGTAGGCTTACTAAAGGAAACGGATGTTACGGTGGAACAGAAAAAATACTGTAATTATATTGAAAACAGCAGTATTCAGATGGAGGAATATCTACAAAGACTATTATCAATAACCAAAGAAGAAGTAGATAATAGTAAATCAAATAGTATAATTAATATTAGAAGTTTTATAGATTCCCTAAAGAACCAAGGAGAAGCTCTGGGAGAAATGAAAGGTATTAACATTACATGTAATATAGATATTGAAGAAGGTTTATATTTGAGGGGAAATGAAATTGAATTGGAACGGGCATTTATGAACATTATAACAAATGCAGTTAATTTTTCTCAAAACAACTCAACTATTATCATTAATGCTAATGTAAAAAATCGCAATCTAATTATTGAGATAAAGGATCAGGGAAAAGGATTTTCTGAAAAGATACTAAAGTATGGAAAAGAACAATTTTTTATGGAAGATGAAAGCAGAACAGAAGCTGGGCATCATGGATTAGGTTTATATATTACAAATAATATTATTATAAACTATAATGGGAAGCTTATATTATCCAATGATGAAAATGGTGGTGGGGTGGTTAGGGTTATAATACCACTAGCAAGAGGGTAGATTAAATAAACTAGCTATAGAAAATTGTAATGGAACTCCTCGCCCTATCTCCATCTGCTGCAAGCAAGGTAAAAGTTCGTTATGCCCCATAAATGGAAATTGGTTCATTGGGCATAAAACTATTGACTGTGGCAATATCAAGGCAAGTGCCACCTATGGCATAAAAAGTGTATAAGTCTATAGCATTATTTAGGATACCTTGAACCTTTCGTAAGTATGGCGGAAACTACATAACCTTGGATAGGCTATACTAAATATACTAATTCTATATAACTTAGATGAATTTTTATTTATGTTGATATAGCAATATATAGTATGTTTTTATTCTTTACACAAATAAAACGACTACTATAAGAAAAATTATTCTTGTTATGGTCGTTTTTTTATTTACACCTATTTCATATTTCTTTATTTCCCCAAAACCTTACTGCTAAGTCCATATATTCTCCTAAATCCTTAGCACTTTGTATTGGCTTACTACCATTGTTAATAATCATATCTATAAATTCCTTATCATTTATAAAGTAAACTTTTTTACAATAATCATCCTGGATAATTCATAAAATTTCAGGAAACTACGACTAACCTTGCTGCAATAGCATTTTTCACTTGTTCGATAAACACCCTTTGGGTGTACAAAAAGAACCCCAATCTGATATGGTTAAGTTACCACACTAAAACCATAGAAAGGGGCTCTCTCAATGGCTACATTACACGAAAAAAAGGTACAATTCAACTCTAAACTGACGATTTCAAACACAGGTGGAAATTTGTCCACCGATTCTGGATTGGTTCTCGTCAAAGAATTTATGGAGTCTCTTAATTTCTCCGATCTTTCTAAGCAATACTTGGGAATAGAGGACAAACGTCTCTATCATATCCATGACAATTTTTCTTTGATGGAGCAGTTGATTTATCAAAATATCGCTGGCTATTCGACCGATTCCTCCGCAAATCTATTGAAGCAAGACCCTATTTTCAAGGTGATTTTGGATAAGTCCAGGCTTGCCTCGCAGTCTTCGATTTCCCGATTCTGGGATCGCATAAGCGAAGAAAATATTTCTCAGTTGCAAGATCTTAACCAAGCCATGATTGATAAAGTACGGTCGGCAAGAAATACAACAGAAATGATCTTTGACTTGGATTCAACCCATTCTGATACTTACGGAGATCAAGAAAATACTGATTACAATGCTCATTATCGAACCAATGGATACCATCCGTTAGTCGCATTTGATGGTTTGACGGGAGATTTCTTAAAAGCAGAACTTCGTTCTGGCAATGTCTACACGTCTAATGGCGTTGGGACATTTATGGAGCCTCTTTTTGAGCATTATAACCAAGTGGTTCCTGTCAGCAATATTCTCGTCCGTGGAGATAGCGGGTTCGCTACACCGGAACTTTACGATCTCTGTAAAGCTTATGACAGCTTCTTTGTGATCCGCTTAAAAGCGAACCGTAACCTTTCAAAAATTGCGGAAAGCTTTATTCAGATTGACGATAACCACCCTTGGGATGAAAAAGAAGTTGTTTATTCTTCAACATCCTATCAAGCAAAAAGTTGGTCCAAAGAACGCCGAGTCTGCATTAAATCAACACGGGAAGCTGATGAACTCTTATTCCGACATGAATACATCGTCACCAATTACTCCAATAATGTCTCTGCAGAAACAGTCTTTCGGACTTACTGTAAACGCGGCACCATGGAAAACTTCATTAAAGAAGCGAAGAATGGCTTTTATTTCGATAAGACCGATAGCCCTTCCTTTTTAGAAAATCACGCTCGCATGATGGTAAGCCTGTTGGCTTACAACATCGTTAACTTTATGCGTACGCTTTGTTTCACACAGGGATCGGCCAACATGCAGGTGGACACAATCCGATTAAAACTATTCAAGGTCGCAGGTAAACTCGTTCGAACAGGACGTAGGCTGCTGCTGAAACTCAGTTCTTATCATGTACATCAGGGCTTATTTTATCAAGTCCTCGGAAATATCCAGCAGCTCTGCTGGTAAATAAATCCCAATTTTAAAAATTATATTGTGCTTCAAGGGACGAGTGCGCCCAAATTTGGCTGAACCGCAGCTGTTTACTTAAACAGTTCGGATTTTTTAATCTGTTGGGTTCTGAGACGGAATAAAAAATATAAATTCCGGTAAAATTTAGAGCAACAGATCATTTTTTTGTCGGTATGAATAATTCACCTTTGCTTTAAATGTTGAAATAAATCTTTAGATATTTAAGCGAGAAATGAAAACATGTCTATGGGAAGGCTCAACATATAAACTAACAAAAAAAATGAAGACTGGTTAATGGAAGGAGGCTGGGACATACAACCCCAGCCTC
>JAAYFG010000089.1 GCA_012728335.1 Tissierellia bacterium
ATGTAGCGGAATCTACAGTTAAGAAAATGATTAAGGCTAATAAACAAATTAATGGTTCGAAAGTAGCTATTTTTGGTGTTACATTTAAAGAAAACTGTCCAGATGTAAGAAACACAAAAGTAATTGATATTATTAATGAGTTGGAGGAATATGGGATAGAAGTGAAGATAGTAGATCCAGTCGCTGATAAAGAAGACCTATGGCATGGATATAGAATTGTTCCGTGTAAAGCTGAAGAGGTAACGGATGTAGATGCAATTATCTTTGCAGTACCTCATGAAGAATTTAAACATATTCAATTAGAAAATCTAAAGAAGATGTTTAGAAAAGTACAAGGCATTAATACAGACTTAATGAGTGAAGTTGCTGCAACAGTTGAACCCGGTGCAGATATTGAAAATAACTATGTTCTAATAGATGTTAAAGGTATGTTCAATAGAGAAAAAGCAGAAAATATGGGCTATTTATATTGGAGGTTGTAAGAATGGGATATGAAAATATAAGCTTTCCAGAAAGATCTAAGTTTTTAGTGACAGGAGCTGCAGGTTTTATAGGTTCAAATTTAGTTGAGGCAATATTAAATTTGGGTTATCAGGTAAGAGGTCTTGATAACTTTTCAACTGGTAAAAGAGAAAATCTAGATTTATTTAAAGACAACTATAACTTTGAATTTATTGAAGGAGATATACGAGACTTAGATACATGTATGCAAGCTTGTGAAGGTATAGATTATGTACTTCACCAAGCAGCATGGGGAAGTGTGCCAAGAAGCATACAAATGCCTCTGTTATATGAGGAGATTAATATTAGAGGAACGCTTAATATGATGGAAGCTGCACGTCAAAATAATATAAAGAAATTTGTGTATGCATCTAGTTCATCAGTTTATGGTGATGAACCTAATTTACCAAAGAAGGAAGGAATAGAAGGTAACCTATTATCCCCTTATGCACTTACAAAGAGAGTAGATGAGGAATATGGAAAGCTTTATACGAAGTTATACGGACTAGATACTTACGGTTTAAGATATTTTAATGTATTTGGTAGAAGACAGGATCCAAACGGAGCATATGCATCAGTTATTCCAAAGTTCATTAAGCAGCTTTTAAATGATGAAAAACCGACAATAAATGGTGATGGAAAGCAAAGTAGAGATTTCACATATATCGAGAATGTAATTGAGGCTAATCTTAAAGCATGTAAAGCATCATCAGAAGTAGCAGGAGAAGCTTTTAATATAGCTTACGGTGGAAGAGAGTATTTAATAGATGTATACAATTCACTGTGCAAAGCGCTTGGAAAAGATATCGAACCAGTTTTTGGACCTGATAGAAAAGGCGATATTAAACATAGCAATGCGGATATAAGTAAGGCTAAAGAGATGTTAGGATATGATCCTAGCTGGAGTTTTGAAAGAGGTATTGAAGCTGCAATAGAATGGTATAGGGAGAATTTGTAGTTATGAGCTATAAAGCAGAAAAAATTAAAGTCTTGCATATAATTCCATCATTAAATGCTGGCGGAGCTGAGAAGTTAATAG
>JAAYFG010000090.1 GCA_012728335.1 Tissierellia bacterium
GCACTAAACTTAACAGGAGAAGTAATTACAACTCCATTTACCTTTGCATCCACAACCCATGCAATTGTTCGGTGTGGCCTTACTCCAGTATTTTGTGATATAAATTCTGAAGATTATACTATAGATGTAAATAAAATTGAATGTCTTATTACAGAGAAAACATCTGCCATTGTACCTGTTCACGTTTATGGAAATGTTTGTAATGTTGATAAAATAGAAAAAATAGCTATTAAGTATAATCTTAAGGTAATTTATGATGCAGCTCATGCTTTTGGAGTTACTGTTAATGGAAAAGGTATCGGAACTTTTGGAGATGCTTCTATGTTCAGTTTCCATGCAACTAAAGTGTTTAATACTATAGAGGGTGGAGCTGTTACATACCGTGATTCTTTGATAAAAGATAAGTTGGAAGCTATTAAAAATTTCGGAATAACTAGCTCAGAAACGGTAGAGTATGTTGGTGGTAATGCTAAAATGAGCGAATTTCAAGCTGCTATGGGTATATGTAATCTCAGACATGTTAATAATGAAATAGCTAAGAGGAAGATTGTAGTTGAAAGATATATTTCTAATTTAGAATCAATTAGAGGCATTAAGTTGATGCAAAATCAAAAGGGTGTAGAAAGCAATTACGCTTATTTCCCTGTTGTTTTTGATGGTTATAAAAAGAGTAGAGATGAAGTTTTTGAGGAACTTAAAATTAACAATATTTTTGCAAGGAAATATTTTTATCCACTTACTAACAGTTTTGAATGTTATAAGGGAAAGTACGATCAAGAAGATACACCAATAGCGAATTATATAGCGAAAAGAGTTTTGACTTTGCCACTTTATGCTGACTTACCGTTAGAAGAAGTAGATAGAATATGTAAAATTATAAAAATGTAGGTGATTACGTATGAAAGGAATTGTATTAGCAGGTGGTAAGGGAACGCGTCTATATCCCATGACCAAAGTTATTTCAAAACATTTACTTCCGATTTATGACAAACCACTTATATACTACCCATTATCAGTTTTGATGTTAGCAAGTATTCGTGATATATTAATAATCTCAACACCTGAAGATATACCTTTGTACAAAAGATTACTAGGAGATGGCTCAAATTTGGGTATTAAACTATCATATAAGACTCAAGATCAACCAAGAGGAATTGCTGACGCTTTTATAGTAGGTGAAGATTTTATCGGTGATAGTAAGGTGTGCTTAATTCTTGGAGATAATGTTTTTTATGGTCAAGACTTAACTAAAATACTTAATAATGCAAAAACCATAGATGATGGAGCTGTTATTTTTGGATATCCTGTAAAAGATGCAAGTTCTTTTGGGGTTGTTGAGTTCGATGAAAATAGAAAAGTGATTTCCATAGAGGAAAAACCAGAGAGACCAAAATCAAATTATGCTGTTCCAGGACTGTATTTTTATGATAATAAAGTTGTTGAAATTGCTAAAAATGTTAAACCATCAGTTCGAGGAGAAATAGAAATTACTTCAGTAAATAATGAATATTTAAGAAAAGGAAAGTTAAATGTAGTTCTTCTAGGACGTGGAATGGCATGGCTTGACACTGGTACACCAGAAGGAATGTTAAAGGCTGCTGAATTCATTGAGGCAATTCAGTCAAGACAAGGATTCTATATAGCTTGCCTGGAAGAAATAGCATGGCGAAGAGGATTTATAAATGATCAACAACTAAAAGAAATTGGCAAAAGTTTATGTATGACTGATTATGGAAAGTACATTTTATCATTGTTAAATGAATAAGTTGAATGGTGAGGTAGGAGTAATGAAAACTATTTTAATTACAGGTGGAGCAGGTTTCATAGGAAGCAATTTTATAAAGTTTATGTTAGACAAGCATCCAGAATATAGAATTGTTAATGTAGATGCGTTGACATATGCAGGTAATTTGGAAAATTTAAAAGA
>JAAYFG010000091.1 GCA_012728335.1 Tissierellia bacterium
GAGTAACAGTGTCTTCAGGTAGATAGCTCTCTTTAATTGGTTTTCCGTTTACATATAGCTTTCCTTCTAAAAGGTCTATAGTATCGTTGGGCAAACCTATTACCCTTTTTATATAGTCTTCATTTTCATTTATTGGAGATTGAAAAACTACTATTTCTTCTCTTTTAGGACTTCTATAAAAAAGGACTATTCTATTAGAAATCAATTTATCACCATCATGTAAATTAGGATACATAGAATTTCCATCAACAGTCGTAGCATTAAATATGAAAGCCTTGATAAATAAAGATATTACTAGAGCTCCAATAATAGTAATTACCCAACTCATCAATTCTCTTTTATGATTCCTATGAGATTCATTATGATTTCTGCTATCTACAGTGTACTCTTCAGTCAATATGCTCACCTGCTTTATTTCTAATTCAAGCTTTATTGTATCATTAAAACTCCAAATTATAAAGATATTTTACTTGTACCACCACTTTTCTTAAATATAGTTGTTGAAATTATGGATTAAATCAATTATAATAGTTTAAGTACATTAAATATATATATTAATATAGTTTAACTATTAGATATATTACCTATAATAATGGAGGTGAATAGCATGGCAAATATTAAATCAGCTATTAAAAGAATAGACATTACTAAAAAACAAACTGAAATCAACAAATCAAAGAAAACTGAGATTAAAACTTATACAAAGAAATTTAATGAAGCTATAAAAAACAATGATATCGAAGCTGCAAGAAAATACTTAAGAGCTATCGATTCTAAGCTTAAAAAAGCAGAAGCTAATAATATAGTTCACAAAAATAAAGTTGCAAGAAAAATGAGTGGACTTACTAAACAATTAAACAATGCAATGTAAAAAAATAGCAACTCGCTTTAGTTGCTATTTTTTATTGCATATTTTGACAATTAATTCTTCCAATACCAATCTTTCATCTATCGAAGTACTCTTCATCTTTTTTTCCGCATTGTTCAAATATCCCATAATATCTATGATTTCGCAGTCGGTAAAGTTTCTTTGACTGTTTACAATCTTCTTAAATTCATACTGTTTTATTCCAATTTTCTTCATAATTTCCACATCTGAATAACCTTTTGTAATATATGTCTTATACCCAAGTAGTAGTCTAAACTGTCTTACTATCATAAACAGTATTCTTTGCATCGGTTCATTTAATTGATACAGTGAATTGAAATTACTAATACTTGTCTGTAAGTTTTTCCTCATTAATCCATCTAAGAAGTCAAATATATTAGTGTCTAATTCCTCTATCAACATTGCATCAATATCGTTTCTAGTAATAATTTCACCTTTTGCGACTGCACTTATCTTGCTAACTTCATTCACTACTTGATACAAGTTCACTTCTAGATTTCTGCTATTATATCCAGTGTTATTTACGAAATATGAAAGATCTGAAGGACTAATCTTTTTCTTTTTAGAGCTAAATTCTCTATTCACAAATACATTTAAATCCCTTGGAGAAAGCTTTGTAAACTCTACGGCTCTATTGGCTTTATTAAGTGATTTATAAAATTTAGTCGTCTTTTTGATTCCATTGTCCATATCATTGAAAATTAGTATTGCATTGTCAGGAACAGACAACAAACCGTCTATAAAACTATCACTTAAATCGTTTTTTTGGAAAAACATACCAGTATCAGTCACTACTATGAGCTTATAATCACTCATAAAAGGGACTGTTTCAACTGCATTTGTTACATCTTGAGTCGTTGATATTTTACCATCTAATACGAAATAGTTTAAGTACTCCGTTATTTCATTTACATATGTCTTCAATATTCTATTTATTGCATTATCGATCAGTAAGCCTTCGTATCCGTAAAAATAATAAGTTCCGCTTGCTTTCTTTTCAATTATAATCTTATGAAAATCTAAGTGGTTCATCTATAATCTTGCCTTCCTTTTGTTCTTTAATTAAAATCACACCTACAGAGTTTAATAACGCAATCAGTAATATTTCCAATATCGTATCGTAATCTATATCTCTGTATAGTTTACCATCTTTTACAGTACTTATGTTGATATTCTTGTCAATTTTTACAAGAATTCCACCATCCAAATCAGTACGATATATTCTTACATTTGAATTATGAAGTCTGTTCAATGTCTCTTCAGTAGGATGAGAATAATTGTTTCTTCCAACAGATATAACCCCATAGTCTGGTTTTGTAATTTCTAAAAAGTCTTCTGATGTTGAATACTTGCTTCCATGGTGTGAAACTTTCAAAATATCTATTTCCCCAATTGTATCAGAAATGCTCTCTTCCACTTTAGAATCAATATCGCCAGTAAACAATATATTGTACCCATTGTATTTAAGATTCATAACTAGTGATAATTCGTTATCATCACTTGAATTATAATTAGAATCGGGACTTATTACTTCAAATACTAATTTATTTTCCACATCTATAGAGTCTCCACTCTTTAAAAAATATACTGGCAATTTGGATTTTACTATAGAATTATATATTGCTGAGCTATCGTCTTTATAACTAATTCCAAAGGATTCTGCTAAATTATTCTCAATAAGCGCATCTACTCCATTGCTATGATCTAAATCAAAATGACTCAAAAAAACAATATCAATACTACTAATCCCTCTTTTTTTGATTATTGGGCAAGTAATCTTTTCACCTGGATTGAAATTGCCATAAGTATTACCACCTGTGTCTACTAAAAAATGCTTATCTTTGTAACTAATAAGTGCACTGTCCCCTTGACCAACATCTAAAAACTCTATATAAAGAGCTTCTCTTTGAAACCCAATTAAAACCATAAGCATACTGCATATGATAGTCCCCAATATATAATAATTAGTTGTCTTAGTTGTAAACAATCTTTTTATATTCAAAATAGTTATAAGGGCTACATAGTAAATTATGGAGCTAAACATTGAAAAACCAACAGTAATACTTGAAATGTGAAATATTGATAATGTGTCCAAAACTATATTAGTAAAATCTAGTAGTGTATTTATTATCCAAAACATAATGATAACTATGACATTTACCTTTATTAGGTTAATTGACAAAACTATAAACGTCAACATAATTACTATTGATATTATTGGAATTATCAGTATATTTGCAATTATGCTCAATGGGTTAAATTCTCCAAAATATAGCATTTGTATGGGCAGTAGACCAATAGCTGCAGATAGTATTGTAGTGATTCCAAAATCATATTTTCTTAGTCTATGATTTACAACTCTCTTTATACTAGGACTTAATGAATATATTGATAACACCGCTAAACAACTTAATTGAAATCCTGTATCATGTAACCAATTGGGATTAATTAATAGCATTACTATCATAGTAAACATGAGTGAATTATAAAAATTATACTTGTGCTTAGTAGTAACCGATATCTCATATACTATATACATAATTATAGCTCTGATTGCAGAAGATGGAAAATCTATAATGTGTCCATACACAAAAAGTATTATAACTATTAGAACAGATTTAAATTTATATTTGAATCTTAGCTTTGATAATGTTTTTGATAAAAACACTGCTATAATTCCTATATGTAAGCCTGAAATAGCTATTAAATGTGTCAGCCCATAATCCTTATATAATTCAATAAGTTCATTGTTTTTTACTATCTTATCTGACAGAATCAGTCTTTTCATGAAAACAGAATTTGTTTCAGATAAATGCTTATCAAAAACATTGCTTATGCTTTCCACAGCTTTTAGTTTAATTGACTTTAACAACGAATTAGTTTGATTCATGGACAGGATTTCTGAAACTTTGCCGTAATTATATATGCTTTTAGAGTTTAAGTAAGTCTTGTAACTGTACATTCCAAAGTTATCATATGAAGAAATATTAGAAATCTTAATGTTTGCATCAATATTATCATATAGGCTTATAGAGTTTTCATTTGAATATGTGAGCATTAATTTTTGAGAAGTTTTCACTCCATTTATAGATTCCGTCTCAATAAAAAACTTTTGATAGTCTTCATCATTATTCAGAATCTCAACAATTTCTCCTGTAATACGATAGTTCTCTCCTATATCTAATTTTACTTCTTCTTCAAAACTAGTTCGAAATAAAGATAGGATTAACGATATAAAAAAAGTTATGACATATATGGAGTATTTTCGTTTTTTTAGATTTAATACAAGAATCGAAACTATAGACATTAACGATATGATTAGGATTAATATTGTATTTTTAAGTAATATACCAGCAACGATTCCCATTAACATTATTAGTAAAATAGGATTCATAATAACCTCCTAATAAATTATATACAGAATGCTTATTAATGTCTACAAATCATGTTAAATGTGTTAAGATTAATAGTAGAGGTGAGATTATGACTAACAAATTATACTTAGTCGATTCGTATCTTAGAGAAATAAATACGACATTGATAAGCTGCAAAAAAGTTGAAGATAAATACCATGTTATACTTAAAGATACTATATTTTATCCAGATAATGTCGGAGGACAACCTGGAGATAAAGGAACAATAAACGGAATTAATATCATAAAGTCTTTTGTAGATGGAGATGATATAGTACATCTTACTAATCAAGAGGTATTAGATAAAGATATTAATATGAAAATAGATTGGAATCATAGGTTTGATATTATGCAACAACACACTGGTGAACATATTCTTAATAGCTGTTTTAAGAAATTGCTTAATTCAAAAACGATTTCAGTTCATTTAAGCGACAAATATTCATCTGTTGATGTTGGAATCCAAGCAATAAGTAGCGAGGCTCTTAGTAATGTAGAAAGCTTATGCAACACGATTATACATTCAAATTTCGATATTAGAACTCTCTTCCCTACTGATGATGAACTTAAAGTCATGAAACTAAGAGAACAACCTTCTGTTGATGAAAGCATCAGAATTATTGACATGAATGGAATTGATGTCACTCCATGTGGAGGTACTCATCTTTCAACTACAGGTGAAGTGGGACTTATTAAAATTATTAAGACCGAGAAACATAAAGGCAATTTAAGATTTACGTTTCTTTGCGGTCTTAGAGCAATTAAAGACTATGATTTAAAGAACAAGTCATTTAATACAATAACTTCTCTTTTATCTTCATCAGATGAAAAATTAGTCGCAAGTGTTGAGAAGATGTTGGAAAAATCTAAGGAATTAGAAGATGGATATAGACGAACAAAAAGTTTATTACTAGAGTATATCTCAAAGGATTTCATTATAAATGCTCAGAAAATCGGTGGTATTAACTACATCATTAAAGAAATAGATACAATTTCTTTTAAGGACTTAAGTCGACTTTCTGCTATTATAAATAATAAGATTCCAGCAGTTCAAATTTACCATATTAAAAATTCTACTATAGCTCAAATTTATATAACTGTTTCAGATGAGTTGAACGTGGATTTAATTGAAATCATGAACGAAGTGAGAAATGTCACCACTTTCAATGGTGGTGGAAACAAGAAAATGATTCAAGGTACAACTCCGATGGATAAACTAGATTCTACTATCGGTGCCTTCAGAGATTATATTCGTGACTCAATAATTAAAGTGTTTTAAAAATCTACAGAGAGTGATACTTACTCTCTGTTTTTTGTTGTCCTTTTAAAATATTATGTTTTGGGTATATATAATGTATTACTAAACTTTAAAGCAAGCTTAAAATAGTCTTTAAGAGGTTTAGACTAGTAAATAAATTTGTGAGGTGATTGAATGATAGATAGACAAGAAATTTATTTAGAAACTATACCCAAAGAGCATTTAGAACAAATAGCAGAAATTTTTGATATTAATTCAAGGAAAATTGAAGATATTGAGAAAAACACTATCGGGATGACTAACGATAGTTTTATTTTTAGTATTGATAAGGACTACTATATGTACAGATTACCAGGTAATGGAAGTGAACACTTCATATCAAGACATCAAGAAGCATCTTCCTATGACGCGATTAAAGATTTACATATCTCCGATGAAATAGTATATATTAACCCTTCTACTGGAGTAAAAATTACTGAATTTTATCCTAATGATGTAGTTGTTGAACAAAATGATTGGGATTCTATTAAAAAATCGATGGAGATACTAAAAAAACTACATGATGCTAAACTTGAAGTAGAGCATCATTTCAATATCGAAGAAAAACTTTTCGAGTACTATACTATGTGTAAAAACTCCGATTGTTTAAAGTATCATAACTATAACGATGCATTGGACAATTTAAGTACTCCCCTTGATATCATACGTAATAGCAAGGAGCCTAAAGTACTCTGTCATATTGACTCAGCAAATGTAAACTTCCTAAAACTTACCAATGGTGATATAAAGCTATTAGATTGGGAGTATAGTGGAATGAGTCATGGTGTTACAGATGTTGCAATGTTTGCAATTTTTGCAGAATACTCAGAAAATCAAGTCTTGAAACTATTAGAATGGTACTACGGAAGAAAACCTAATAAAGATGAAATTCTATTATGCTTTAGCTATATAGCAACAGCAGGCATTCTTTGGAGCATGTGGGCAGAATATAGAGAGTTTCATGGTGAAGACTTTGGTGACTATTCACAAATGAACTTTGATATAGGAACTAAATACACTAAAATTATCAATGACTATGTTAACTGTAATGATTAAACACATTAAAGCCACTATGAAAAAATCATAGTGGCTTTTTATGTTCATTATTTATTTCTTATTGATTTTAGAAGTAGTTTTTGTTCTACCCCTGCTACCAGTCTTCTTGTATAATCAACTGTATCAGGGTTTACACTTATAGATGTTATTCCTTGTTCTACCAAGAATTCTGCTAATTCTGGATATTGTGATGGTCCTTGTCCACATATAGAAATTGTTATTCCATGTCTGTTTGCAGCGTCTATTAATATCTTAATCGCTCTCTTAACTGCTTCGTTTCTCTCATCGAAATATCCCATGTTATTAAGGATTCCACTATCTCTATCTGCTCCCATAACTAATTGAGTTAAGTCATTTGAACCGATTGAGAATCCATCAACTAATTGTGCAAATTCATCAGCCATAAATACTACTGAAGGAACTTCTGCCATTATCCATATTTTGAAGTCTACTCCTTGCACTAAACCTTCGCTAGCCATTATCTCTTTAGCTTCAATTAATTCAGCTGGAGTTCTAACAAACGGAAGCATAGCTACAACATTTTTAAGTCCAAACTCTTCTCTTACTTTTTTAAGAGCTTGACACTCAAGTCTAAATCCTTCTTCATATTCTGGAGATATATAACGTGAAACTCCTCTCCAGCCTATCATTGGATTTTGTTCTAGTGGTTCTACTTCTTCTCCACCCTTAAGTCCTCTAAACTCATTAGTTCTGAAATCACTCATTCTAACTGTTAATTGTTTAGGATAAATTGCAGATGCAACTGTACTGATTCCTTCTGCTAGTTTCTCAACTAATAGTTCAGTTTGCCCAGTTTTAACTAAATACATTGGATGTGCGCCAATCATATTTGTAAATATAAACTCTGTACGCATCAATCCTATACCATCAAATGGTAGATGTTTGTATTTATCAATAAGGCTAGGTTCACCTAAATTCATGTATATCTTAGTAGCTGTAATTGGTGCTAGTAGTGTTTTCAATTCATCTGTTATTGCAAATGAACCGCCTGCGCCTGCTTCAGCTTCAGTTTCTTTCTTAACTTTACTTCTCAATACATCACCTTTATACACAACTCCTCTAGTTGCATCTAATGTAACGAATTGACCAGTTTTAAGTTTTTTAGAAGCATCTTTTGCACCTACAACACATGGAATTCCTAATTCTCTTGAAACTATAGCAGCATGGCAAGTTCTTCCACCTTCATCGGTGATAACTCCTGCACACTTTCTCATAGCTGGAACCATGTCTGGATTTGTCATCCCTGTTACTAGTATATCTCCATCTTCAACTTGATTGATATTGTTTAAGTTTTCTACATTTTTAACTCTTCCTCTACCAATTCCTGGAGAAGCAGCTAGTCCTTTAGCTAATACAATAAGTTCTTCTTTTTTATCTTCTTTTATCGTTGTAATAGGTCTAGATTGTAGGATATACAGTTTTTTAGTATCTCCATCAAATCCCCATTCAATATCTTGAATATTGTTATATAATTGTTCTATTTTTAATCCATAGTCTATTAGAGTATCTAGCTCTTCATGTGTTAAACACTCTGCTGCAACAGCTTCTTCTCCTAATAAATCTTTTACATCTACTAGTTTTGTACCTACTCCATCATCTGATTTTATTACCATTACATTCTTTTCTGCAATGTTTTCTTCAATGATTTTCTTAGTAGTTTTGTCAACTATATATTCATCTGGAGTAACCATTCCTGAAACAACTGCTTCGCCAAGTCCATAGCTGGCATTAATCATCATTTCATTTAAGTTTTGTGATACTGGATTTGCAGTGAACATTACACCACTTTTCTCACTGTTAACCATTTTTTGAACTACAACACTTAGTGCTACATCAAAATGGTCGAACTTTTGCTTTTCTCTATAATAAATAGCTCTTGCAGTCCAAAGTGATGCCCAACATTTTCTTATGTGTTTAACTAATTCTTCCTCACCGTTTATATGTAAGTAAGTATCTTGTTGTCCTGCAAAAGAAGCATCTGGTAAATCTTCAGCTGTAGCTGAGCTTCTTACTGCAACTTGAGGATCAATTAAGTTTACCTTTTTACTGAAATCTTTATATGCTTCTGAAATTTCAGCTAGTAAATCTTCAGGTATTTTACTTTCATTTAATTTGTCTTGTAGCGTATTGCTAATTAAAGTTAGAGAATCAGGATTATCTGGATCTAATCTTTCAATAAGCTCTTTAACAAAGTCATTTAATTGAGTATATTCAATAAAGTAGTCATAAGCTTGTGCAGTTACACAAAATCCTGGTGGAACGTCTAAACCCATTTGTGTAAGTTCACCTAAATTCGCACCTTTACCCCCAACTAAATCTATATCCTCTTTGTTTACTTCTTCAAATAATTTAATATACCTGTATTTTCCCATTTGAACGCCTCCTTAAAATTTACCTTTCAATCACTAGTATAGCATATAAATATATGCTGATTCAATAAGATGTATTACTTATTTACCAGTTCATCCTTTAGCTGTTTAATAGATTTTGTTGAAATGTGTCTTTCATCTATATTGAGTTTTTTCAACAATTTTTCTATAGAACCTTTATCTTGTACTTCTACTTCAGCATATGGATAAGGATAGGTTTCTTTATCCCAAGTATCCAAATCTATTCTACAATTATCTAAAATGTAAGAAGTTCTGTCTTTATAACCTCTTTCCACTAAATCATAGCCAAGTTTATTTAATATTTCAAGAAGTCCATTAACATCTTCAATTAGAATACTATGCTCAACACTTTCTCTAATTCCACTTTCTGTAAAAACTCTCTCTTTAAGTGTATAAATATTTTTTGTCGTGTTTTTTACCAAGTCCTTATTTACTCTTATTCTCATATAAGAATCACTAAAGTTTTTTACCGGATGCGTAGTTGAATCTATTAATATATTCTCTTGATATTCCTTAGTTAACAGTACAGCACCATTTGAGATCAACTTCTGTTCCAATTCATCTAGATCTATTCCCAATAGTTTTACTTCTCTTTCAAACTCCATTTTCACTCTCCATTTACAGTTATTTGCTTTAACTCAAAATTCAAATAGTCACTAGAAACACAATGGAAGTCAATCCCATCAATATTTCCTTCTTGAATGAAGTTATGTCCTTCAGCATGAAGATGAGCATATATACATGTTTTCACACCGTAATTTTTCATTACATCTACAAATTCATTTGTAGTTCCATCAGAATTGAAAGGTGGAAAATGTAATATTGCGATTATTTCATCATGTTCACCGTGTATTGATTTAATTGAATTTTCAAGCCTGATTACTTCCCTTCTAAGTATTTTTTCATCCTTTTCTGTGAAGTTTTCTGCGTCATTAGGCAACCATCCTCTAGTTCCAACTATTGCGTATTTTTTGTATATAAAGCTATTGTTGAAAAGATAGTCTATACTCTGCATCCCCAAAGCGTTTAACTTGTTAAGACTACCCCACCAATAGTCATGATTTCCCTTTAGTATGATTTTATCCCCAGGTAGTTTATCTATTCGCTCTAAGTCTGGAATTGCTTCATTCAACTTTAAAGCCCATGAAATATCTCCAGGCAACAATACTAAATCGTCTTCTTGAACATTTTCTATCCAATTTTCCACTATTTTTTTGTCATGAGATTCCCAGTTTTCACCAAATATATCCATTGATTTCTCATTGGTGCTATCAAAATGTAAATCTCCTATTGCCCATATCATATATAATAAATCTCCTATAAATATATCTTATTAAATTCTATATTTTGCTTTTCTAATAAATTCTCTTCTCTAATTTGACAAGTAAAAAGTATTATTTGATGTTCTTTAGCTATTTTAGACAATCCTTTTAATGTGTTCTCCAATCTATAATCATCATAATTAATGAAACTATCATCAAATATAATAGGCAAATTATCGCCTAGAGAATCCACTACAGCAAGTTTATATGCTAAGTAAACTTGGTCTATAGTTCCTGTGCTCAACGAATCTATGTCTATATAACTGTCTATTTTAGAGTCATATATCTTTATATCATGATCATCAGAAATCAGTACTTTAGTATACTTATTTTCAGTAACAAGTGAAAGAAATTCTTCTGTCTTTTCGACAATCATTGGCATTATGCCCCTATTCCCAACACTAGATAATTCATTTAAGATTTTCTTGGTTTCCTCGATTTCATATTTCTTGTGATTATAGTCTTCTAAAGCATTGTTCAGATTCTCTCTCTTAATAGTTAAATCATTTAGTTTATCTAAATCATACTCTAGCTTATTCATTTGACCTAATATATTTTGTCGCTTAGAATTGTTATAATCAAGTGTTTTCTTCAAGCTTTCATAGTTTTTAGCTAGTGATTCATACTTCTGCTTATCTTCTATATTCACTTCGTACAATTTACTAATATCAGTTGTCTCTCTACCACGCAAAATGTTTTCGCTTGAATTCATCAGTTGCACTCTCTTAAAAACCAGCTTTTCATACTCATTTTTGTACATCTTAATGGAATCAAATTGTTGCTTATTATCTATCCCTTGTCCACTACATAATATTTCAAGAGTAGAGTTAATACTTTCATGCTTCTCATCTAGTTCTTTCAATTTAGCTTTTGTTTCACCTAATTTCTTAACTCTCTCATATTCAATTTCTCTTTGTCTATTTATAAGCTCAATTTTAGCCTTTTCTTTATAATATAAATCTCTGAAACTCTCATAGTCTTGTACATCATACTTAGTATGAATATCGCCAATAGTATCTATTTCTATATTATTACCCAATTTTGAGTTTTTCATATAAAGAGCTATAGAAACTAATAAAAATACTATACTGCCTATAAATAGTATTTTAGAACTAATAAAACCACTTATCAATAATACCATTGAAATTGCCAAAGTCACTAAATAAATTTTACTATCCTTAGTAGCTTCAATATTTTCATTAGCAGAAGTGTATGTTGCAAAGTCACTATCTAAGTCTTCAACTGAAAATCTCAATTTATCGCTTTCGTTGAAAGAGTTATCTTCTAGCTCACCATATATAAGATTTGTATTATTAATTTAATTCTCTACCCTATTTCTTTCTTCAAACAATCTTTCTATTTCATTATAATTATCATCATCAATAAAAGAGAAGTCAGGAATTTTTGAAATATTGACTTCTATTTCTTTGATTTCAATCTTAATTTCATCAATTTTTTTATGAAGTTCTACTTCATTAATCTGATTCAGTATTTGATGTGCATTTCTAGACTCTAATAAATCTTTTTCAGTATTTCTAACTAATTCATTCAACTTAACCAATTCCATCGTTAATCTATCATATTCTATACCAGAATTATAAAGGAGCTTAATGCTATTACCCAAACTCTGTATCTCCTTTTCAATGGATCTAGGACCAGTTTTTTTAGTAAGTTCATTTTGTTTGTTGTCTAAATACTGAATACTTGATTGTATAGATAGGTCTTCTATATTACTTTCTGACTTATTTTTAAGTATGTCTCTTAGCTCAATAGCATATGAATTATCATTAGTTGTTTCTAGAGGAGCAATATTTAATGTATTAAGATATATAGTTTCTGAAAGCCCCAACAAAGCTTTACCTGCTTGTTCTACTTTTCTACTAGTATCGATTCCAAGCTCATTTTTTAAGTCGTTTCCATTATTTAAATCATATATGTTTAGCTGCTCATTGCCTTTACTGAAGTTTCTTTCTATTCTAATATTCGTTCCATTTAAATCAACTAAAATGCTCCCTACATAAGCGTCCCCAATCCATGGAGTATACTTAGCATGGTCTGAACTATAAATAGTCCTTTTTTTTGATGGTCCAACAAATCCATACATAATTCCGGTGATAAATTTATTGATAGTAGATTTTCCGGATTCATTGACACCATAAATAATATTAAGCCCGTTTGTAAGATGAATGGTCTTATCTTTAAATTTACCAAAGCTTTTAAGATTCAGTTCTTTAAAATACATCTAGGTCCTCCCATCCATCAACGCTTCTAACCCATTGGATATAATTCCGTCTCTAAAATCATCTGAAATATCGGCATCTCTCATATAATCAATGAAATCTCCAATGATATTATCAGTATTTTCGTTATATAATTCTTCTATGTCATATTCTATCTTCGTCTTATCAGTATATTTCATATCAAAAAAGTCATCACTTATAATCGACACTATGTAGTCTATATCTATTTTAAATCCCCTATTACCAGTTATGCTTAAATTGAAGAAATCATTATCAATATTTGCTATTTCATTACACTTTAACAGAATATGAGAAACTATATTGTCAAAACTCATATTTTCGTTTATCTCTATCTCTAATTTGTGATAGTGTCTTCTAGCTATATCGTTGAACTCAGTATAGATTTCGTCATTGTTAATTTCGCAATATATGTAACCATGACCCCCTGTATCACCATAATCCAATGGTTCTGGGGAACCAGAATAGTTAATTCTATTGCTGTAACTAATTGGCTTATGAATATGTCCAAGTGCAATGTAATCAAATCCAAGTGATTTCAAGTAATCAATGTTCATAGGCATATACTCACTTGAGGAGTTAATATCACAATGGAGCAATAGAATATTATTGTAATCCAATTCTGTGATCGGGCTAATATCTATACCATTTCTCATTATTTCACTAGACCAAGAATATCCATATATTCTAGCTTTTTTCTCATAAAACTCAAAATATGAATACTCATTTTTAAAGATATGAACATTAGGTAAATCTACATAATTAATATCTAACTTCTCTGGATTTTGGAAATCATGATTTCCAGAAGCAATGATAAAATCCAAATCACTATATTTCATAAATAATGATTTAAGTCTTTCAAAATCACTTAATCTAAAGTTCTCTCGTTCATACAAATCTCCCGGCAATAAGACAAAGTCAACTTTTTTCTCTATGCCTACATCAAAAATATCCTCTAATGTCTTCCATAACTCTTCTCTTCGGATGTTTGATTTATTCATAGGCAAATTAAAATATCTACCTAAGTGAATATCAGATACTTGAATAAATTTAATCATATTTCACACTCTCTATAAATTGAATCTCTCTACTTCAATTTCGTTCATAATCTTTTTGATTTCAGCCGAATCAAAATGCTCTCTCGAGTAAACTTTTGACATACCACATGCAAGAGCAAATTTTATAGTAGTAGGCATATCAAAATCTCTTGTTGATGCAATTATATACCCTGCTGTAACCATCGATCTATCAATTACCATTTTTTCAGTCAATTTTAAAGGAACTCTATAACCATTCTTGTCATCTATTAATAAAAATCTATTTGAATCAAAGACTCCAATAACTCCAACGCCTTTATCTATATATGACTTGGCAATTTTCGTAATCTGCATTTCTAATTCAAGGTTTTGATTAGCAATTTCTTCTAATTGTGACTTCTTTAAAATTGCTAAATACGGTTTAGAATCCATAACACTTTTCGGTGATTGATTATCCACACATACTGCAAGTTTAGCGTTTTCTTTATCAGCAATTCTAATTATATTTTCAGCGAATCTCTCTGATTCCATATTATATTTCGAACCAAGTAAACATACATATTCTGACTCTCTTGATATTTTGCTAAACTCATAATAGAATTTATCTAATTCATCTCTGCTTAATCTTGCATTTTGAGTCATAAAGTATACTTTTTTGTCTTTACTTTCGAGCATCATTAATTCTGAAGTGTCGTCTCTCATATCTATAGTTTCTGAACGAATAGCCCTTTTTCTCAAATAGTCTTTTATTAGTTCACCATTATATCCACCTGTAAAACTCATGAAAATAGGATATTTATCGAATTCACTAAATAAGAGTGAAGCTTTTATCCCTACTCCAATAGGTTGAGTTATCTTTTCTTCCACAGTATTTATTTTACTAAACTCAATTTTTTCTGTCTTATACTGTTTTGTTACATAAGGATTTAAATCCACCACTAGAATCATACAAACACCTCCATAATATTATTGAAATATATATACATTATATCTCATTTCAGTACTTTTAGTAATCCCTCTCAACTAATATGTAGTTAAGTGAAATCTTATCGTATTATATTCACTTGAATTGTGATAATATTATTGTATAATGAAGCGAGGAGGTAGTTATGAAAGATTACAATTTTTTTGATATCATTGGACCTATTATGATTGGTCCTTCAAGTTCTCATACTGCAGGAGCTGCACGTATTGCTAAATCTGCAAGTAAAATAGTATCTAGAGGATTTACAAGTGTAGTATTCTTCTTACATGGATCATTTGCAGAAACTTACCTAGGCCATGGTACAGACAAAGCACTGATTGCAGGTGTACTTGGTTTTGAACCAGATGATGAAAGAATTAAAACATCATACGAAATTGCTAAAGAGAAAAATCTGGGTATAGAGTTTAGAAAAGTTAAGGTTTCTAATGCTCACCCTAACACTGTTGAAATACAATTTAATTATCCAGATGAACATACGGAACACGTTACTGGCATTTCTATTGGTGGTGGGTCTTACGAACTAATAGAGCTTAATGGCTTAGATGTTAGCCTAGATGGTAAGCACCCTACTATTATTATGAACTACTATGAACAAAAAGGTGTTATCAGTAGTGTTTCTTCTATTTTGGCAGATAATAATTACAATATTGCAACTATTCGTAATATAGTTAAAGATGACAATGTTTCTTTAATTATTGAATTAGATGTACCTTTAAAAGATGAAATACTTGAAGAGATAAAAGCTTTAAACATCTTTAAAGACGTAAAATATATAGAGTTAAATTAGGAGGAAATTATGTTCGGAAAAGGCGAAGAACTATTAAAATTAACAGAAGAACATTCATGTTTGATTTCAGATATAGTAATTATGAAAGAATTACAAACTACAAATACCACAAAAGAAGAGATCTTTGAAAAAAGTAGAAAAATACTTAAAGTAATGGAATCATCTTCTTCGAGAGGGTTAAAAGAATCAGTTGTTTCAGTTTCTGAAATGTCTGGTGGAGATGCTAAAAAAGTTTATGACTATGCTAATTCAGGTAAGTCACTTTTAAATAAAAATCTTGTTACTGCAATGGCAAGAGGATTTTCAACATCTGAAGTAAATGCATCTATGGGTAAAATAGTTGCAGCTCCAACTGCAGGTGCAGCAGGAATTCTACCTGCAGCATTATACCAAGCAAGAGAAATGATTGGTTGCGATGAAGATGCACATATTAGAGGTCTTTTGACAGCTGGTGGCATCGGAGAAATAGTTGCTAGAAATGCAACTGTTGCAGGAGCTGTTGGTGGATGCCAAGCAGAATGTGGTTCTGCATCAGCAATGGCAGCAGCAGCAATAGTTGAAATGTCTGGTGGAACTCCAGAAATGTCACTTCATGCAGCATCATTTGCTTTTATTAATATTATGGGACTAGTCTGCGATCCGATAGGTGGATTAGTAGAATATCCATGTGCATTAAGAAATGCTTCAGGAGTTATGAATGCATTTGTTGCAGCAGATATTGCATTAGCAGGAGTAAAGTCATTAATTCCGTTTGACGAGGTCGTAGAAGCAATGTACAAAGTTGGTCAGTTAATGTCACCTACTTTAAGAGAAACAGGCTTAGGGGGCATTGCAGCAACTCCTACAGCTATAGAATTGCGTAAGAAACATCTAAATCAAGAAGACTAAATAAAAAAGGAGTGAGTTGATAACTCATTCCTTTTTCTATACTAACTAAATTTCAAACCGTTTAAAATTTGCTCTAATAAAAACAAAGCTCCATTTGTTCCTAATATAGTTTTTTCTACCACATCTAAATATCCCATAGATGGTTCTAAAATCTCTACTCCGAAAATATAATCATCTTTACCTACAGAAGATGCTATAC
>JAAYFG010000092.1 GCA_012728335.1 Tissierellia bacterium
CCAAATGATCAGATGTGATATTTGTAATTACTGATATTCTAGGTTTAAAAGTATCGATATTATCTAATTGAAAACTGCTAGCCTCAATTACCAATACATCATCTGGAGAAGCGTGAGTGATTTTGTTTACCACACCAATTCCAATATTTCCTACTGCAGAACTATTTAATCCGCATTCATTTAAAACAGAATTAACCAATGTAGTCGTAGAAGTCTTTCCATTGGTTCCAGTAATAGCTATTAAATTATCTGTATTTCTAAATATATAACCTATTTCCAAATCTGATATGATATTGTAATTAGCTTGTATTAAAAGCTTTACAGCATCATTGTCAGGCTTAATTCCAGGACTTTTCACAACGTATTTATACTGAGTGACCAATATGTCATTAATCGTTGGAATTAATGTTATATCCAATGATTTTAATGCTTCAGGCAAATCATCTTTCTTGCTGATATTATCATCATATACAAAAACTTCATGCCCCAATTCCACTAAACTTAAAACTACATCGGACCCGCTGACTCCAGCACCTAAAACTAAAACCTTACTTTGTGTATTCAATATTAACACCTCTAATTAATTGCATATATTCCTATTAAGCATAAGACTACTGTAATTGCATAAAATGTCCACACTACTCTAACTTCTTTCCAACCTTTTTCTTCAAAATGATGATGAAGTGGCGCCATTAAGAAAACTCTTTTACCTGTGAGTTTAAATGATGCTACTTGTATTATAACCGATAGAGTCTCAATAAAAAAGATTCCACCTATAATTGGTAAAAAAAGTGTAAGATTAGTATCTAATACTATTGCTCCCACTACTCCACCAAGAGCCAACGAACCGGCATCACCCATAAATACTTTTGCTGGATACTTATTGTGTACTAAGAATCCTAGAAGCGCACCTGCTAAAGTTATAGAAAACTTTGCAACACTTTCATTTTCCATTCCAACCGCCATAGCACTAAAGGTAAATAACACTATAGTAGATACCCCAGATGCCAATCCATCTAACCCGTCAGTAAGATTGACTGCATTTACAGTTCCAACCATAACAAACATCATAAATGGAAAGAACAATATCCCTATGTCTATTTTATCCATACTAGTAAAAGGTATATATAGGGTAGTATCTCCATTGGACACTCTATATTTATATAGAATTAAGAAAAATGCAATTATTATTTGGCAAGCTAGTTTTTGTTTTGCAGTAAGTCCAAGATTTCTTCCATTACTTACTTTTACATAATCATCTAAAAATCCTATTGCACCAAAAGCAAACATAGATATAATTAAAAACCATGTCTCACTATCTCTATTTCCCAGTACAATTATCGTTATTAATGAAGAAATCATAAATATGATTCCTCCCATAGTTGGAGTTCCAGATTTATGTGCATGTGACTTAGGTCCATCTTCTAATACGCTCTGTTTAACTTTTAAGTTTTTCAGTTCTCTTATGACAAAAGGCCCTAAAAACACACTAATTGCCAATGCTAAAATAAAATTCAATATATAAAAACTTTCCACGATATAACCCCTTTATTCATTTATGTGTACTTTACTATTTTAAACATATTAGTAGATAATAGCAAGTATAATACAAAATATGCTTAATGCTCATATATAAACAGAACATTAAGCAATTTTGTTGGTAGTCGTATTTATAAATTTATACTTAATTTATAAATTTGATTCTGAACAAATCAAATTTTATCATCAGTGACGATTAATCTCCTGATGCAGAATCATCTTGTACTTTTACATTATCATCTTTGATATTAAGATTGATAGGTGTTGCGTCTTCATCTACATAGTCTTCACTCAATGTGAATTTGAAAATAGTATCATCTTGGTACTTAGCTCCAGGTTCAGGCTCTTGTTTCGAAATAAATCCTTCTCCTTCAGATTCAAAGGCTATTCCTTTTTCATCAAGTATTTTTTTAGCTTCAGCTAAAGTCTTACCTAACATGGAAGGCACTATTTTCTTGTTTACTGAATATAGTTTTAAATCGACGATCGTACCATTAGGAACTATTTCTCCCGGTTCAATACTCTGATTTTCAACTACTGTATAATCATCAATATCAACATAATCTGTTGAATACTTTATACCTGAATTAGTTAATTTTTTTCCTGCATCACCGATAAACATATTTCTTACATTTGGAACTGCTACATTCGCGGTACTCAAAGTTCCATTTTCGTTTTCGATTTTATCGTCTCTTGCTACTCCTAAGTATTCAAGAGAGCCTTCAATAACTTTTTGCGCTGCAGGTGCTGCAACAGTACTACCCCAAAACGTTCCTTTAGGATTATCTACAATAACCAAGACAGTTATTTTTGGATTATCTACTGGAGCTACTCCAACAAAAGAAGCATTGTATTCATTCTCACTATAACCTTGAGCTACTGGTTTTGTTGCGGTTCCTGTTTTACCGCCAACTCTAAACCCTACTACTTTCGCATTTCTACCGGATCCTTCTTCCACTACATTATGCATTAACTCCAACATAGTCTTAGAAGTAGATTCAGATATTACTTGTCTTTTCACTTCAACTGGGAAGCTTTCTATTACTGCCCCATTATTATTTATTAATTCCTTTGCTACCCTTGGAACCATAAGTTTTCCACCATTGGCTATGGCAGAGGTGGCACTCACTATTTGAATTGGTGTAACAGCTATCCCATGTCCATAAGACATAGTTGCTAAATCAACATTTTTAATACTCTCTGCTGATTTGGGGATAATCCCACTTTGTTCACTAGGAAGTCTAATTCCAGTTTTTTCACCAAAACCAAACGCCTTAATATATCTATAAAAATTGTCTACTCCCAGTTCTCTTCCAACTTGTACAAAAGTGGAGTTACATGATTTTGTAAGCCCCTCTTTAAGAGTAAGATCTCCATGAGTATCTATACAACTCAATATTTCACCAGGAATATCTCTAATATATCCTGTACAGTAATAATGTTGATTAGGATTTGTTACATTTTCTTCCAATGCAGATGCAGCGGTAATTATCTTGAAAGTAGAACCTGGTTCGTAAATATCGTTTACTGCAAAGTTTCTCCAATTTTCATACCATTGATTTACAATATCTTCATCTGAAAGTCCTTCCCAATCCTTTTTTTGCTCATCATTTATAGGTTCTTTAGGAAAATTCAAATTGTATTCTGGATAATTTGCCATTGCAAGTATGTCGCCTGTTTTAGTATCTTGTACTATTATAGATACTTTATCAGCTCCATTGCTTTCAAGTGTTTCTTGAGCAACAGAATCTACAATTTCTTGTATAGATTTATCCATAGTCAAAACTAAAGACATTCCGTCATTAGGTTCAAAAACTTCTTCTTTAGCCAGCGGCATCTGTTTATTATTTGCATCAACAGATTTAAGCCATTTACCTGGTTTTCCAGAAAGCTCTACATTATAAGATGCTTCAACTCCATATTGACCAACATTATCTATATTAGTAAATCCTATTAGATGACTGGCAGAATTCCCATAAGGATAAAACCTTCTAGTTCCATCTACCACTTCTATAGGACTCATTCCCAAATCTTTTATTTTCATTGCAATATCTTGATCTACCCACTGTTTAACCTTCACTCTATTACCTGAGTCTATCATTTCAAGAATATCCTCTTTATTAACTCCGATTAAACCAGTAAGTGCATCAGCTATTTGTTCTTTTGTGTATTCAGACTTACCATCTTTAAAGTATTCGCCATTTACATATACTGTAGATGCGCTAACATTTATTGCAAGTTTTTTACCATTTCTGTCATAGATATCTCCTCTTGCAGAAACTATATCTTCTGATCGAGTCATCCTCTCAAGTGCCATTTTAGTATATTCTTTATTCTTTATTATCTGCACATAAAACAGACGAGCGATTATCAAAGCCCCAAGTACTATAAATAGCAGCAAAAAGGTTGTAATCCTCTTATTAGTTATATTTTTCCTGCTTCTTTTTTTACTCATTAATTATCACCTAAAATGAACTATTAAATGATTTTATAGCGGCAATAACTTTATCAAGTAAACCATCTTTAGGTTCTTCTACTCCATCTTCAGAATTTAAAGTGAAATATACTACTTGATTTTCTTCTGGGTAAACCATACCTAATTTATACTTAGCTTCTTCTGTAACCTTTGAAGTACTCTTTATTTCCTCAATTCTTCCAGTCAAGCTTTGTTTAGTCTTACTTAGATTACCCATTTCAGTTTCTAAATTAGATATTTCAACTTTCATTTGTGCAATATTTGCATATCCATTTAGTATTACTATGCTAGCTAAAAAAACCATTCCAATAGAGAATATCACGAAAGCTCTTTTTCTTAAAGCTCTCATTTTATTCTTGGTTTTAGAAATCTTTCTAACCCTTGTTTTTGCAAGGGTTTTTTCTCTATCTATATGTATGTTATTTTCTCTTAGTACATCATATTTTCTTGCAGTTGCTTCCATAATAAGCACCCCTACATCATATTTTCTCTGCAATCCTCAATTTAGCGGACCTTGACCTATTATTTTCTTCTAATTCCTCTTCAGTTGCAGTTATAGGTTTCCTCGTGATAATTTTTAATTCTCTTTTTTTATCACAAGTACATACTATTGATGATGGCGGACACACGCAATCTAGATTCAAGTATCTAAACGCATTTTTAACTATCCTATCTTCCAAAGAATGAAAAGTTATAATAGCTATCCTTCCACCTGGATTTAAGTATTTAACTACTTTATTTATAGTGTTTTCAAGTACATTTAGTTCATCATTAACTTCGATTCTAATCGCTTGAAATACTTTTCTAGCTGGATGTGGTCCCCCACTTCTAGCTTTTTTTGGTATTGCTTTTTTTATAATTTCAACTAGTTCAAAAGTTGTGTTTATGGTTTCAATTTTTCTTTCTTCTACAATGAATTCAGCAATTCGTTTCCCCCATCTTTCCTCACCATATTCTAGAAAGATTTTAGTTAGTTCCTCCACCGAATAATCGTTTACTACATCTTTAGCAGTAAATCCAGTCGAAGTATCCATTCTCATGTCAAGATCGCTGTCTTTATTATATGAAAAGCCTCTATCTACATTATCAAATTGATATGAGGACACTCCTATATCTAATAGAAATCCATCAATTTTATCTATTCCTAATTGTTCCAAAGCTTCTTCAAAATTGGAATAATTCAAATGAAACAATTTCACATTTTCACTATATGGTGCCAATACCTCTCCAGCTTTTTCCAAAGCCTCTAAGTCTTGGTCTATTCCTATTAGTAGTCCATTTTTTAACTGTTTTACAATTTCACTTGAATGACCTGCACCACCAAGTGTTCCGTCTATATATATTCCATCTTCTTTTATGTCCAGACCATCTATAGTCTCATCTAAAAGTACCGATTTATGTTTAAATTCCAATCTATATCACCTAAATTCCCAATTCTGCCATATGTTCAGCAATTGATTCATATGATAGATTTTCATCATTTGTGTATTCATCCCAAAGATCGCTGCTCCAAATTTCAATTCTGTTAGGAACACCTATTATTACTGCATCTTTTTCTAATCTGGAATGATCTCGTAAATTTTGTGGTATCAAAACCCTACCTTGCTTATCAAGAGAAGCTTCACTTGCTCCTGAAAAGAAGAAACGCACAAACGCTCTGGCGTCTTTATTGGTCAATGGCAATTGTTTAAGCTTGTTTTCTAATTCTTTCCACTCTTCTTTTGGAAATACAAAAAGACAGTTATCTAAACCCTTGGTCATAACAAATTCTTCACCAAGAGATTCTCTAAATTTAGATGGAACTATGATTCTTCCCTTAGAATCAAGTGTATGATTGAATTCACCTAAAAACATTTTTAACCACCTCTAGAGTTTTTTAACCCTTTCTAACCATTTCCTACCACTTTCTACCACTTATCTATATTTTACACTATGTTCTCCCACACTTCTACTAATAAAACACTAAAAAAAGTACAAGGGACTATAGTCCCTTGTACTTAAATTTTAAGCATTCCACAATATTTAGTTGATTATTACAAAAAAAGTATAAAATAACATATATATAGTGTTTCTCTTATATTTTCCCTAATTCTCTTAATTTCATATCCAATTCCAAAACGCTATTTACTATATAATTTGCTCCTGCACTATTTAGTTCATTTTCACTTCCATATCCATATAGCACACCAATGCTATCTATCCCAAACTTTTTAGAACCAATTATATCGAACTTCCTATCACCAATCATAACTATCTCGTCGTTTTGAGTAATTTTCATTTCATCTAGTGCATATTGAATTACCATATCCTTTTCTGAACGGTCACCATTCAACTCACTACCACCTATTAATTCAAAGTATTGATCTAGTTCAAAATACTCCATAATTTTATTGGCATACAACATTGGTTTTGAAGTAGTCAGGGCAATTCTTATTCCCGATTCTCTTTGGTATTTAAGCATTTCTCCAATTCCCTCATACAATGTGTTTTCTAAAATTCCTTTTTCAGAATAGTACTCTCTAAAATATTCAACACCCAAATCGGCTTTGTCTTTAGAGAATCCATAAAAATCCATGAAAGAACTCCATAGTGGAGGCCCTATGAATTTGTAAAGGCTTTTCACATCGTCAACCTGTATTCCAAATTTATTTAATGAATACTGAACTGCTCTAGTAATCCCTACGCTGGAATCTATAATAGTTCCATCCAAATCATAAAAGAAAATTGTTTTCTTCATCTATACACCGCCTATATTTTTGATATTCCAATTAGTAACTAATTAATATTATACACCAAAAATAAAATAACCACTCATTTAAGAGCGGTTATTTTTTCACTAAATTTTTTCTATTCATATATCCTACTATCAATCCAATGATTATTCCACCTATACTTACCAATTGAGATACTCTAAAACTTCCTAGCATTAAACTATCAGTTCTCAGCCCTTCTATAAAGAATCTAGCCAATGAGTATACTACCATATACGTAGCTGCCATTTGGCCTTCATATTTCTTGTGCTTTCTCAAATAGAAGTATAAGAAGAAAAATAGTCCAATATCCACTATTGACTCATATAAAAAAGTCGGATGTACTTTTATCCCATTAACCATAATACCCCAAGGCAAATCGGTTGGTCCACCATGTGCTTCTTGGTTAATGAAATTTCCCCATCGTCCTATCCCTTGAGCCAAAGCAAGTCCTGGAGCAGCGATGTCAAATAATGTAAAGAAGTTTATTTTTCTTCTCTTACAGAAAATCCATCCTACTATTATTCCTCCAATAACCCCACCGTATATCGCCAATCCACCTTCTCTAAAATTTAGAATTTGCATTGGATTAGCCATATAATATGCGAAATCAAAAAATACTACATAGTAAAGTCTTGCGCACACTACAGCAATCGGAAGTATCCATAAAACTGAATCAATGAAATCATCTTCTGTTATGCCAACAGTAGTTTTAGTCTGTTTTATTCCCAATACTATTGCTAAAAAAGCACCCGTCGCAATTAGAATCCCATACCACTGAATGTCTATTCCAAATAATGTAAATGCAGTTGGATCCATCTACTCACCTTTTAGTCTTTCAGCAAATTCACTGGATAGTTTTACTCCTGCACTAGTACCAATTCTAGTAGCCCCAGCTTTTATCATTTCAATTGCAGTGTCTATATCACTAACTCCACCTGAAGCTTTAACTTCAAGTTCATCTCCAACAGTGTTTTTCATTAATCTAACATCTTCAAGTTTAGCTCCACTAGTTGAAAATCCAGTAGAAGTCTTAACAAAGTTTGCACCAGCATCTTTAGCAAGTTCACAAGCCTTAACAATTTCTTCGTCGTTTAATAGTGCTGTTTCTATGATTACTTTTACTATTGCCTTGTCTTTAGCAGCTTCTACAACTGCCTTAATATCATTTAATACAGCTTCGTAGTTTCCATTTTTTAGTTCGCCTATATTTATTACCATGTCGATTTCGTTAGCACCATTTACTATTGCATCTTCAGTTTCTAACGCTTTTATCTTGGAAGTATTTGCTCCCAATGGAAAACCTATTACTGTTGCTACAAGTACATCTGAATTAATCAGCTTTTCTTTACATAATCTTACCCAATAAGGGTTTACACATACTGCCTTAAATTTATACTCTATTGCATCATCACATAATTCTAATATCTTATCCTCAGTTGCATCTGCTTTTAATAGTGTATGATCAATATACATATTGATATCCATCATATTAATCATTCTCCTCTTTTCTAGTTTTAATTACTCTACCCGGTTTCAAATTCTCGATTCCATTTCCAATTTCTATCAGTTCTTCTATAATTTTTTCGTCTGTATAAAGTGGATAATCATCTGTGTTTGCCACATAGTATGAATATGTATCTTTACAGTTTAAGCATTTAAAGAAATGATCCATAACTAAATCAACACCTAAGAATTGAGTATCGTCGTATTCAGCTCCACCATCAGTAAGTAATATGCCAAATTTATCTTTATAGTCCCTATTACCTAAAAGGTATTTATTAGACCAATACACTTGCATTCTGTCTATAAAAGTTTTAGTAGCAGAAGTTACAGAGTTAAAATATACTGGTGATGCAAGAATAATTACATCACTTTCATCAATTCTCTTGTATACTTGGGACAGGTCATCATTAAATACACATTCCCCTTTTTTCCCACAGTAATAGCATCCAATACAATGATTTATCTTCATATCCTTTAAATAATAAGTCTGTAAATCATATTTACCCATATCTTTAATTAGGGACTTCAACATAGTATCAGTGTTTCTATTCTTCCTAGTTGAGCCCATAAAAGCTGTAATTTTCATATAATCAATCCTTTCTGTCAAAATACAAAGACAATCCACTGATTCCTATTATTACACTTATTATAGCTATAAAGTTGTAGCCAATTTTAAATGCTAAATCCATAAAGAAATCTTCAGTTAGCATTTGAATCATCAAATCTGTCTTTGGATCCATTAACCATAAATCATTGGTAAATAGCAGTTCATGAAACTTTGTGAACACAAAATTGAAGTTTTTACTCGTGTAGATTCCGAAAACAACTATTGTTCCTATAATAATTAAAAGTCCAAATAACAATGTCTTTGCTATATATTTATACCCAAATTGACTCAATATGAAAATGCTAATTACAGCTACTGCCAAAGACAGCATTAAAATAATTCTAGCAATTTCAAATAAATCATACACGTCTACCATATGAGCAATTTCCCTGTCATTGAAATACGGTTCCAATAACTCGTTATCACCCTTCTTCAAATAATCGATTAGCCCATATCCAATTTCTACTAGTTCTTCTTCTGAAAGCTCAGTTTCACCCATTATATTATTTTCTATAAACTTGCCTCTATAATACTCAATATTATATGAATTACGAAACAGTACAGAAATCAATACAGCAGAAAATACTGAGATAACCAATAGAAAGCTAAAAATAGTTCTTTTAGCTTTCATTATTCTGCCTCAGGCATTTCCCAGTTATGATAGATTTCTTGAACATCATCATTTTCTTCTAGGAAATCTATTAGTTTCTCCATCATTTTTATATCGTCTTCAGAATTCAACTCCACTGTATTTTGTGGTAAATAAGTGATTTCTGATACTAAGAAATTATATCCCTCTTCTTCTAGTGCTGTTCTAACTTTATTGTAATCTTCAGGAGCAGTAGTAATTTCTATTACTTCGTCATCGAATTCAAAATCTTCAGCTCCAGCCTCTATTGCCATCAAGCTAAATTCATCTTCATCAAAATCTGCTTTTTTATCTACAATCAACATACCCTTTTTGTCGAACATAAAAGATACACTTCCTGGAGTTCCTAAATTACCTCCAAATTTGTCAAAAGCATGTCTTACATCTGGAGCAGTTCTATTTCTATTATCAGTAAGTGCAGAAACAATCACTGCAACTCCAGAAACTCCATATCCCTCATACATTACCTCTTCAAAGTCTGCTCCACCTGCTTCTCCAGTACCTCTTTTTATGGCACGATCGATATTGTCATTAGGCATATTTTCTGCTTTAGCTTTATCAATAGCTATCTTAAGCGCTTGATTGTACTCAGGATCGCCGCCACCTTCTCTTGCTGCAACCATGATATATCTTCCTAGTTTAGTAAATATCTTACCTTTTTTAGCGTCTTCTTTACCTTTTTTGTTTTTAATATTGTTCCACTTGGAATGTCCTGCCATTCTATTCGCTCCTTATTATTTATATTCTTTTATAAGCATTGGGATAGTTTCTCTTATGTTCACTTATCCTATGCATATTTTCTATTTTATTTCTTATTTTCTCTGGTACTTCTCTTCCATCAAAATAATCTTCTAATACTTTATAAGAAAAGCCCATTTCATCTTCATCTGTTTGTCCTTCCCATAATCCTGCAGAAGGAGGCTTTTCTATAATTTGAGCTGGCACTTTTAAAAGTCTAGCCAATTCATATATTTCACTTTTAGTAAAGTCTATTAGAGGCAATAGATCAGTGCCACTATCACCATGTTTAGTGAAATATCCTAAGTAAAATTCTGATTTATTACTCCCACTACACACCAAATAATTATTAGATTGAGCATAGTAATAAAGTGTCGTCATCCTAAGCCTAGGTTTAATATTAGATTTAGCCATATCATTACTTGAGTCAAACGAGCTATCTATCAATGTATCATAAACTGATGTCAAATCCACTTTTTCAGTTTTTATTTCAAAACACTCAGCTACAGATAAACCATCAACTTCGTCATTTGGATTGCTATGACTTGGCATTATTATACCTAAAGTAGTATTGGGAAAAGCAAGTTTTGATATGCCTGCCAAAACGGCAGAGTCGATTCCACCACTTAATCCAAAAACTATTCCTTTTGCCCCAGCATTATTTACACTGTCTTTTAACCAAGATACTAGTTCACTTATAGTTTGTTCATTAATCATTTTTCCCCTCCATAAGCTCGCCGTCTCTAGTAGCTAATATGATTTCATTTTTATCTACTAATTCTATTTCTGCACTAGTGATATTATCCAAGTCTGCAACAACGCTCTCAAAGATACTATTATACACCTTTATATTCAAATATACAAAGTCTTGATAGTCTATATTCCCAATTTTGATATTTTTACTATCTAAGTAATTCATAATCTTTCCATGATAACTGTAGTCATATTTGAATTTAGCATCATAAAATAGTTCCATATCAACTACAATTCCATTGTCTATGGCTATTTTGCAGCTCTTGGAGTAAGCTCTAACCAATCCTCCAGCTCCTAACATTACGCCACCAAAATATCTAGTTGCTACGACACATAAATTAGTTAGTCCTTCTTTTTTTAATACTTCTATCATTGGAATACCAGCAGTTCCAGATGGTTCTCCATCGTCGTTAAACCTTTGAATATTTGAGTTTTCACCTATGATATAAGCACTGCAATTATGAGTAGCATCATAATGTTTTTTCTTAATTTCATCAATAAAAGCAATCGCATCTGCTTCAGTCTCACAAGGTTTAGCATAGCCAATAAATCTAGATTTTTTTACTATAAACTCATCTTCACCATATTCATATATCGATTTATACAATAGAAATCACCACCTATATTACATATTTTTTATATCGTTCATAATCTTGACTAGATAGGCTAAGTTCTATAACTGCACCTTCATCTACATAGTCTATCTCACCGATATTGTATTTACCTCTAAGTTCATTTAGTTTATCTTGAGATGAGTAATCGAAACAAAGTTTTGCAAAGACATTGTCTTTATTTAAAGTCTCTTCGATTAACTTCATCAATTCATCTATATTTTCGTCAACTTTAGCAGACATGAAAATTTTAGGTTCCGTTTCTTCAAAATTGAAATATACTTCTTGAATATCTACTTTGTCAGATTTATTGAACACATAAATGATTGGTTTTGAAAGCGCATCTAAATCTTCTAAAATCTTATTAGTAGCAGCTACTTGTATTTCTAAATTTTCATTGGAAATATCTATTACATGTATTAATAAGTCAGAAAACTGTATTTCTTCAAGGGTTCCTTTAAAGGCTTCGATAAGCTTTGTTGGAAGTTTGGAAACGAAACCGACTGTGTCTGAAACCAGTATTTCATTACCATTTAGTAATTCAGTTTTTCTAAGGGAAGTATCTAATGTTGCGAAAAGCATATCTTTAGTAAACATATACTTTTCTTCATCAGCATCAGTATATTCCAGCATCCTATTTAGTAATGTGGACTTACCTGAGTTGGTATATCCCACTAAGGATACGATTGGAATGTCACTCTCTTCTCTTCTCTTTCTAGTCGTCTCCCTTATTAACTCTGCGCTCTTTAGTTTTTTCTCGATATTGTTTATTTCACGTAAAATATGTCTTCTATCAGTCTCCAATTGTTGTTCTCCAGGACCCCTAGTACCAATTCCACCACCAGTTCTGGAAAGATAGTCTTTAAATCCGACAAGTCTTGGCAATCTATATTGTAATTGAGCTAGTTTAACCTGTAGTTTACCTTCACTAGTCGTTGCTCTTTGAGCAAATATATCTAAAATCAAATTTGTTCTATCTACTATTTTACAATCTATTACTTTCTCTAAATTTCTAATTTGTGACCCTGATAATTCGTCATTGAAAACTACCATATCAATATTTAACTCTTCAACGTAGTTTTTTATCTCTTCGGCTTTACCTTTTCCAATGTAAGTTGCACTGTCAATTCTGTCTCTTCCTTGAATTATGGAGCTTACAACTTCTGCATCACTAGCTTCAACCAAAGCTGATAGTTCTTCCATAGAAGCTTCCGTATCTTCACCATCATTTAAATCAACACCTACGATAAGAGCTCTTTCTCTATTAAAATTCTCCATAAGCCCACCTCTTTTCCTATTTCATATTATAACATATAGAAGTCTAATTTAATATTTTTGTTATCAATATAGCGCCGTATATGTTATAATATTAGGGATACAAATAATAGACAGGAGGAACCTTATGTCGACTAATAAATCAAACAAAAAAGGAGATAATAAGAGTGGTTTTACCATCGGTAAAGTCCTAAAAATCTTATTATTATCCCTGATTATTGTCTTCATTTGTGGTGGTCTGGTTTTAGGAGGAATTACTCTTTCAATAATAAAAGACGTTCCAGAAATCGATCCTAATACCATAGTTGCATCTTTGGATCAGACCTCGACTATTTATGATGACAATGGAGAATTATTGGAAAAAATTCAAACTCTAGAATATAGGACTATCGTAGGTTTAGATAAAATTCCTCAAAACCTACAAAATGCGTTTATCGCCATTGAAGATGAGAGATTTCTAAAACACCCTGGTGTAGATATAATAGGTATTATGAGTTCTCTAAAGGACAACTTAATAGCTGGGCATACTGTTAGAGGAGCAAGTACTATCACTCAACAGTTGGCACGTAATGTATATCTTCCAGATACGGCTACAGAACAATCATTAGATAGAAAAATTAAAGAAGCGTATTTAGCCCTTCAAATTGAAAGTATTCTTTCTAAAGATCAAGTAATGGAAGCTTATTTAAACACTATATACCTTGGACAAGGTGCATACGGTGTAGCTGAAGCTTCTCAAACTTATTTTTCTAAAGATGTAGAAGAGCTAACTTTAGCAGAATGTGCATTATTTGCTGGTATAGTAAAATCAACTACTAACTATCAGCCTTTTAAACGTATATTCCCTGCTGATTACAACGCAAATGAGATGACTCTTTTAGGTCAAACTGATGTCTTAGGACAGACAATGTACTTAGTTTACAATTCTAAATCCGTTGATAGACAGAAAATTGTTCTAGATCAAATGGAAAAAGTAGGTTTTATAACTACTGATGAAAAAAACGAAGCTTTGAATGAGAATATCGAAACATCATTGAAGCCGGGACAAAGAAAACATCATTCCCTTACTTCATATTTCGTAGATTATGTTAAAACACAAGCTACAGAAGCACTTGCAGAACACTATGGTATAAAGGAATCTGAAGCTCAAGCAAAACTATTTACAGGTGGATATAAAATATATTCAACTATAGACGTAGAAATGCAAACTAAACTTGAAACTATATATGAAGATTTCAGTAATATCGCTAAGAGCATTGCAGGCTCACCTACTAGACATCCACTATTAGTTGGATGGGCATTGGATAAATCTGGCAATGTTGTAGATAAGGAAAATGCAAATAGAATAATTTACTACAATAAAGGTAATTTATTTAATGAGAATTTTGACTTGCTACTACCAAGCAGTAACTACGAAGTAAATGATCAAGGATTAGTTCTGAAAAGCAGTATCTTCAGAGCTGCAAAAGACAAGATAATGATTGCTGATTGCTACGGAGTTAACCAAGATAATAATATGGTTGTGTATTCAGTTGCACCAATAGGAATTGGAGAAAATCAGTTTACTAAAAATGATGAAGAAGGAAGTATCACTATTTCAACTTCATTCTTAAAAGACAATCCAGAGTTTTACACAATTGATGAAAATGGTGTGCTACACATACCTGAACAATACGCTAGAATTGAATCTGGCATAGTCCAACCTCAATCTGCAACAGTAGTTATGGACCATTCTACCGGAGAGATTAAAGCTCTAGTTGGTGGTCGTGATGTATCAGGAACTATGATACTAAACAGAGCTACGACTTCCAAAAGACAACCAGGTTCTGCTATAAAACCTGTTTCCCTATACTATCCATTAGTAGCTGAGGGATATGGTGCAGGAGAAACTGTAGATGACGCTCCAGGAATGTATGGAGGAAAAGCATGGCCTCGAAACGACTATGGTAGATACTATGGACTAATAGGATTTAGAAAAGCCCTTGAAGTATCTAGTAACGCCGGCGCAGTTAATGCATTGGATAAACTAGGAGTAGACAAATCTATGGACTATTTGGCAAAAATGGGAATGTATAATCCTGATGAACCAAGTAAAAGTAGTATTGTAGCAGCTGATCCTAAAAATCCAGATGCTCCAAATGACGAAAACCCATCAGCTCTATCTCTTGGAGGTATGACTAAAGGTGTTACACCACTTGAGATAACTGCAGCTTTTGCTACTATGGCAAATGATGGAGAATATATTAAACCTAGAGCATTCACTAAAATAGTAGATAGCAATGACAATATAATCGTTGAAAACAAGCCAAAAACTACTGAGGTTTCTACACCTCAAGCAGCTTACATTATGAAAGATATGCTGAAATCAGTAACCGATAATGGTGCTTATGCGAAGAGAGCAAAACTATCTAACGGAATGATAACATCCGGTAAGACAGGAACAACTCAAGACCAAGCAGACGTATGGTTTGTAGGATTCACGCCTTATTATACTATTGGTACTTGGATAGGTAATGACTCACCTAAGATAACTCTTGACACTCCAAGTAAAACGGCGGCTTCTTTCTGGAAATTAATTGGTGATACTATCCATGAAGATTTAGAGCCAATCAAAGAATTCGTAGAACCAGATGGAATAGTAAAGGTTAAAGTTTGTTCTAAGAGTGGTAAACTTCCTTCAGGTAGTTGTTCTACAATAACCGAAATATATGAAGAAGGAAAAGTTCCGACTGAAAAATGTGATCAACACGTTTACGCAACAGTATGTTCTGTAAGTGGAAAACAGGCAAGTAAATACTGTCCAGATTCCCTGCTAGAAAGTAGACTGTTCTTTAAACGTATTCCAGAATACATCGGTTCAGAACATGGTAATGTTTATCCAGAAGACTATTCAGCTAATCCACCAACTGGAACTTGTGACGTTCATACTAAAGATGCATATGACGAATATCAAGAAGCGATTAGAAACTTTTTTGGTAGACCACTATCTAGAGATAATGATTAACAATTGAATAAAATATTAATGAGACTTCTGCATAAACAGAAGTCTCATTTTTTTGTAATAAAAGAATCCACAAGATAAACTATCTAGTAGATTCTAAAACGACCATTATCGGTAGTCAGTTGTAAGCAAAGTTTAAACATATATTATTTTGATATCACCAAATTTCACATCACCATCTACTATTAGCTTTTTACTACTACTTTCGTATGGGCTACCTATATACTTAAAATCTCCAAATATAACATCTACGTGATTTATTATAACCCATTCCTTTGGAACAAACAGGGTTAGATTACCAAATATAACATCTACGTCCATAACTGCTTCGTCTTCAATATATGAGCCATCAAAATATACTTTCAAATCTCCAAACTTACTTCTTGCAGCTGCTTTCTTAAAATCTTTAATATTTAGATATCTAACTCCCGAAGAAAATTTAACACTCATAAAAGCTGCTCCATCATCATTTATCTCCATTCTGTTTAATACCTCATCATCAAATTCAATGCTGCTTATCTTATAAAACTTTGGTTTAAATATCAACGAAAGACCTATGCTTCCAAGTGTTGCAACTGCTAATAGAGTCCAAGGACTTAAGCTTTCAATACCTAGTTCTTTAGAAAACAATATACCAATAAATGCTAAAGGAAATAGTACTCCACCAAAGTTTCTTCTCCTCAAGTTTTTTATTGCATGATATAGTAAGATTATACTTAAAAAAGCATTAAACAAGCTAATCTCTTGAAAATATCCCAATTTATTAATTAATAGTGCTAGTCCGGCTAATATAAAAAGTATCCCTGTGAATACACTTTTATTTCTCATATTATATCCTCACTTCCTCTAATCTTATTTTGAAATCCTTGTAATAATGTCTCGATACAAATGTCGTCTTATAAGTATTCTTAAATTCAACTATGCTCGACGAGTTTATGTTTCTGTTTATTGAGATAACATTCATCACATTTAATATCGTTGATTTTGATACCCTTATAAAATATATAGGTAACATCTCTTCCAGCTCATATAGTTTATAATCTACTTCATATACCTCATCAACAGTATGAGCATTTATAATGCTATCATAAGTTTCAAAGAACAATATTCCCTCAAGCTCAATGTAGTATTCAACACTTCCCTTGCGAAACATCATTTGCGTACGCTTATTAATTTTGTCAGAGAGGAGTTTTTGAATATCATATATATTGCTATTTAGTTCCTTACACTTTATTACTATTTCGTCTTCTACAATACTTTTGTCTACTTCCACTTTTATCTTCATAAACTCCTCCTTTCTTAAATAGAGTATATATTATGTATTCGCTTAGTTAAAGTACTTTTCAGTAAGTGGTTGTTAATATCGACTAAGTGGTTAATATAGCTTTATTAAGTAATATATTCATTAATAAACCCATCTAAAACTATATATGATTCATAAATATAAAATACCTATGATAAAACCATTTCTTGGTTTATATTCATAGGTATTCAATCATTTATCCTAAATTGTGTTTTCGTTTTTCAGCTCTAATTGTGTTTCTAAGAAGTCCAGTTGTTGTTACTGGTCCTATTCCACCAAATACAGGTGTAATAAATGGAACTTTCCCATTTACTTCGTCGAAATCCACGTCACCGCTCATATTTCCATCTTCATCCATACTCATACCAACGTCAATTACGATTGATTCTTCGGTAAAGTAACTGGAGTCAAACATCTTGGCATTGCCAGTCGCACATACGACAATATCAGCATTTCTACTGTATTTCTTAATTTTCTCAGGTTCTGTAGAAGTATGACATATCGTTACAGTCGCATTGTATTCCAATAGCATCATTGAAAGTGGCTTACCTACTACTAACGATCTGTTGATTACACATACATTTTGCCCTGCCATTTGGATATCATAATATTTTAAAAGCTCTATTACTGCCCAAGGAGTACAAGGCGTAAGACCACTTAAATCACCTTCAAAAATCTTTCCTAGATTTCTAGAATTTAGACAGTCTACATCTTTTTCTTCAGCTATGGTGTTATATATTTCCTTAGGTTTAAAATGTTTAGGAAAAGGTCTAAATAGCAATATTCCAGATACACTTTCATCATTATTCAATCTATTTAGATTTTCAACATACTCTTCATGACTCACATTTTCATCAAGAACATCTATACAATAGTCTAGTCCTATTTTATCAGCATTTTTTGTGATTCCTCTTTCATATGCTAAATCTGAAGGATCTTCTCCTATTCTAAGGATTGCTAGTTTAGGATATATTCCGATTTTGCTAAGTTCAATGAGTTCTTTTTTTAATTCATCTTTAATCTTATTTGCAACAGTCGTTCCTTTCAAAACTATAGTTTCAACCATCTAGTTCTCCCACTTTCAAGTATTATTTTTTCTTTTTACGTTTCTTACTTTTACTGAGATTTGCTTTTTTTAGTAAATTTATTCTATACATAACAAATACAAACCCTATAATATATAGGCCAAACCAGATGAATTCAGCTACTCCTTCTATTAGTGAAATTCCACCACATGCTAAGGATATTATCCCAAGTAAAATAAACAATTTACCAAGTTTTTCTTTGTATTCATCTGTAACATCGACGCCATTTGTGAAATAATCTCTAAGAACATTTACTTTGCCAAATTTCCAAATAGCTATTCCTATCCCTATAAATACTGCAGATAGTATTGCTAGAGTAATAAAGTTCATCATATTATTTACCTAATTTCTCAACAATTTTTTCATATATATTAACAAATTCTTCATTTTCATACTTTTCAACTTCTCCAGCATCAACTAATTCAACAATTTTAGGATCTATAGGAAGTCTGCCTAATAGCTGAGTATCATTTTCACTAGCAACTTCTTCTATTTTGCTTTCTCCAAAAATATTGTATTTCTTATTACAATCTGGACATACGAAATAAGACATATTTTCAATCAATCCAAGTACATTAACTCCCATCATTCCAGCCATCTTTATGGCTTTTGTCACTATCATAGAAACCAAGTCTTGAGGTGATGTTACAACCACAATTCCATCTATTGGAATAGATTGATATACAGTAAGTGGAACATCTCCAGTTCCTGGAGGCATATCTATAAAAAGAAAATCTATGTCTTCCCAAATAGTCTCTTCCCAAAACTGTTTTACTGCACCTGCAATTAAAGGACCTCTCCATAGAACTGGGTCGGTTTCCTTACCTAGAATTAAATTTGTACTCATAATCTTAATACCTAACTCAGTTTCTTTAGGCATTATTCCATAGTCTGTTGCTACTGCTTTATCGTGAATTCCAAAAGCTTTAGGTATGGAAGGACCAGTTATATCAGCATCTAATACTCCAACGCTGTAACCTTGTCTAGCAAATGTAGTAGCTAGCATGCTAGTCACCATAGACTTACCTACTCCACCTTTACCACTTACAACACCTATAACTTTTTTAATATTACTGAATTTATTTGGCTCAATATAGAAAATCGGTTTCTTTACATCTTCTTTATTAGTCATTTTTCCCCCTCCTATATCTATTATCATCAAACTATATTCTATCACTAATATATAAATAATCCTACTATAGAAAAATATTTAACACTAAAAATAAGCAATAGTCGCTAAAATAGCCACTGGATTTCTCCAGTGACTACTTTATTTATCTCTTATTAAGTTCCATACCTGTATCTATTCCATTGATGTCATAATTCTCTAATTCTTCAGTACATCTTATAATATCAACAGCTAATGTTTCTTCTTTAATAAAGTCTAAATGCTTGTCTAGCGCATTATGAACTTCATCGCTAGTATTGTATTTGATATCTATATTATCAAGTACTTCATATCCATTTTGTTTTCTGATTTGTTGTACTTTTGATATAAACTCTCTTACATAACCTTCTTCAATTAAAGTGTCTGTCAGATGAGTATCAAGGATAATGAACACATTGTTTTCCATTGTAACGTCAAATCCATCTTTAGCAGAAATATTTGTCAATACGTACTCAGGCTTAATCTCTGTTTCTTCACCATTTAATACCATCATTTTACTTCCATTTTCTTCTAATTCAGAAATAAAATCTTTTGCATCTACTTCTTGCAGACTTTTGCCAAACTCTTTTATCTTAGGTCCTAGTATTCTACCAGCTTCTTTGAAATTAGGTTTTAATGAGTAGTCCATAAATTTACTTAAATCGTCTTCGAATTTAACTTCTTTTACATTAAGCTCCTCTTTGATTAACTCTGTTAAATCACCTATTATTTCTTTGTATTTTCCATCGATTACAACTTCTGAAAGAGGTTGTCTTACTTTAATTTGAGCATTTTCTCTAGAAGCTCTTCCCAGTCCAACTAGACTTCTAACCAAATCCATCTTTTCTTCCAGTTTTTCATCTACTAATGTCTCTTCCACATCTGGGTAGAACTCTATATGCACTGTAATTCCACCTGTTAGCTTTCTAAACAGATCTTCAGCAATGAAAGGTGCAAACGGTGCAATAAGTTTACTAACGCCTACTAGCACTTCGTAGGTCGTATTATAAACTGCTTGCTTATCTTCATCTTGCTCAGTTTTCCAAAATCTTCTTCTACACCTTCTTATATACCAATTCGAAAAGTCTTCTATTACAAAGTTTTGGATATTTCTAACTGCTCTAGTCACTTCAAATATTTCCATATCCTCAGTTACTGATTTTACTAAATTATTATATTTAGAAAGAATCCATCTATCAATTTCTGGTCTATCTTCATAATTCACATGGAATCTATTTGGATCTACACCATCTGTATTTGCATATAGAGAGAAGAAATTATATATATTCTTAATCGTTCTAAAGAACTTAGACTCTACTTCTCTAACTCCATCTAAATCAAATTTAGTAGGTGTCCATGGTGGAGATACATATAGTAAATACCATCTTATTACATCTGCTCCATATTCATCAAATAAGTCAAAAGGACTTACTGTGTTACCTCTTGATTTAGACATCTTCTTTCCTTCTTTGTCTAAAATAAGATCATTTACCAATACATTTTTATATGGTGCTTTTCCTGTTAGATAAGTTGAAATAGCAATTAAGCTGTAAAACCATCCTCTAGTCTGGTCTATCCCCTCATTTATGAAATCTGCTGGGAATACCTTATCGAAAATATCTTCATTTTCAAATGGATAGTGTATTTGAGCAAATGGCATTGCACCGCTGTCAAACCACACGTCTATTACTTCTTTTTCCCTTGTCATTTGTCCACCACAACTTCCACAAGTTAAGTGAACATCGTCTACATAAGGTCTATGAAGTTCTATAGAATCATCAATATCCTCAACACTTCTATCTATTAATTCAGCTCTTGAGCCTACGCTTTCGATATGATTACAATCATCACATTTCCATACTGGAAGTGGAGTTCCCCAGTATCTACTTCTAGAAATTGCCCAGTCATTAAGATTTTCTAACCAGTTTCCAAATCTCTTTTCTCCAACAAAATCTGGAAACCAATTTACACCATTGTTGTTTTCTATTAGTTTTTCTTTAAATCTCGTCACTTCAATGTACCAAGATGGTTTAGCATAGTAGATAAGCGGTGTATCACATCTCCAACAGTGAGGATAATTATGTTCCACTTTCTGTTTTCTAAACATCTTTCCATTTTCGTATAACCAAGATATTATCTCTGAATCAGCATCCATTACAAACATGCCTTCCCATGGAGTTGCAGTAAAAGTACCGTCTTCAGCTACTGGATTAATAACTGGTAAATCGTAGTTTTGTCCAGTTTTATAGTCATCTTCACCAAAAGCGGTAGCTGTATGAACTATACCTGTACCGTCAGTAGTTGTTACATAGTCTGCACACGTAACATAAAAAGCTTTTTTATCTGGCTCTATGAAAGGTAATAATTGCTCATATTCAATATTTTCAAGAGCTTTCCCCTTCATTTCTTCTAATACTTCGTATTCACCTTGTAATACAGTATCAGCTAAATCTTTCGCTAAATAATATACTTCGTCTTTAAATTTAACCTTTATATAATTAACTTCTGGATTTACAGTTAACGATACGTTAGACGGTAACGTCCAAGGAGTAGTCGTCCAAGCTAAGAAATATTCATCCTTATCTTTAAGTTTGAATTTTACATATACCGTTTCAGTTTTAATTTCTTTATATCCTTGGGCCACTTCGTGAGAGGCAAGACCTGTACCACATCTTGGACAATAAGGTAAAATCTTATGTCCTTCGTACAGTAAACCATCTTTAAACATCTTGTCTAGTATCCACCAAACAGTTTCAATATAATCATTTTCAAGTGTAACATATGGATTATCTAAATCAATTAGATATGCCATTCTTTCAGTCATTTCACGCCATTCTTTTTCGTATTCAAAAACCGAGTGTCTACACTCTTCATTAAATTCTTTTATTCCAAACTTTTCAATGTCTTTCTTATTGTGAAGTCCCAATCTCTTTTCAACTTCAATTTCAACTGGAAGCCCATGAGTGTCCCATCCAGCTTTACGTTTAACTTGGTAACCTTTCATAGTCTTATATCTACATGTCATATCTTTCAGCGTACGCGACATTACATGGTGAATTCCAGGTCTACCATTAGCTGTTGGAGGACCTTCATAAAAATTATATCTAAAGCTTTCATCTCTAGTATCAATAGATAATTTAAGAAGATCTATTTCATTCCAATATTTCGAAATCTCTTGTTCATTTTCTTTTACTGACTTACTCGAAAGTGATTCAAATTTTTTCAACTTTTAAACAACTCCTTATACAAAAATAAACGTCCCTAAGATATACTTAGGGACGTCAATAACGCGGTACCACCCAAATTATAGTAGCATAGCTACTATCACTTGATTGCTTAACGCGCAAAACGTCTCATATTACTTTAGTTCATACGAGCAGCAATTAGATGATTTGACTATAATTATTATAAATGAGCTCTCACCATACCTCATCTCGCTAATATAATTACATATAATCCGTTCTAATTTTTGCTTTTAACTTTATCAAACGTAACACTTTTAAATTTATCTATTAAATCTTCTTGTACAGAATCAAGGATTTTTCTAACTTCACATGTATTCATAACATTTAGAGTACAAACCTTGTCCACTCCTACACAACCATTTAATTCGATTGGCCCACTTATTGCTAAATATACATCATAAAGATTAATCTCTGAAGGATCTTTTTTCAGCATATATCCACCAGTAGCTCCTCTTTTAGCCGTAGTTATTCCTGCCAAGTTTAATTTTCTAAGAATTTTCAATGTAAATCTTAGTGGTACATTTATATTATTTGATACTATTTGTGCACTTGATAGCTCGTTGTCATTATTAGTAAAAAACACAACTATTCGAAATGCATAATCTTGTTCATGTGTTATTCTCATTATTACACTTCCTCCATTTTATAATAATTTTTTCTCAATGTCAACCTAAGTACTCTTATGATTTTACTGCATTGCTACCTGCTGTAAAACCACTGCTCCATGCCCACTGCAAATTAAATCCTCCGCAGTCTCCATCTACGTCTACAATCTCTCCTGCAAAAAATACACCTTCCATCTTCTTAGACTCTAATGTGTATTCATTGATTTCTTTCGTATCTATTCCTCCACAGCTGACTTGAGCATTTTCAAAGCCTTGGGAAGAAGTGATTTTAAATCTAAAGTCGTAAATAGACTTTGCCAATTTCTTTAAAGAATCATAATCTAAATCACTATATTGTAGTTTTTTATCTATATTACTATATTTCAAAAGCGGTATTATAGCTTTTTTATGTATTAACCCTACAAAAGATTCTTCTATAGACTTATAATATAGATTAGCCATTCTTGTTTCTAAAATATTAAGTATTTTATCCTGAGATATATCGCCTAATAAATTTATAGACACATAAACTTCTCTACCTGAATTCAGTTCCTCATTAGCCTTTCTACTTATATCTAGCACTGTTGGTCCGGATACCCCATAACTTGTAAACAATAAGTCACCAAACTCATCACGTAAAATTTTACCGTCTCTTCCAATCAATTTCACATTTGAAACAATTCTAACTCCATTTAAGTGATTTTTGAAAGGACTCTCAATATTTAACTGAACAATTCCTGGAAATGGTCGTATCAAACTATGTCCAATAGATTTAGCCAATTCATATCCACTTCCATCAGAACCGCTAGATGGCATAGCACAACCACCCATTGCCAATATCAATCTATCGGTATAATATACGTTTCCATTTAAATCACCAATAATAATCTGTCCATTTTTCTTTTTTATAGAATTAATATTGGTTTCTTCACGAACAACTACCTGTAGTCTATTCATTTCATATCTCAATGTATCTAGTATACTAGAACTTTGTAATGAATTAGGGAATATTTTCCCATTTTCTTCATAATATGGGTGAATCCCTATTCCTTCAAAGAATTCTAAAGTATCGTTGAGGTCAAAATTATCTAATATATTTTTATAAAAGCCTTCATTTGTACTATGAAATCGTTCTTCTTTCATAATACTATTGGTATAATTACATCTACCATTGCCAGTTGCTAAAAGTTTTTTCCCAATTCTATTGTTTTTTTCAAACAAAATTACTTCACAATCTGGGTTTTGAATTTTAGATGTTATTGCAGACATGATTCCTGCAGGTCCACCGCCTATAATTGATATAATCAAATTATCCTTCCCCCTTAAGCTATAATATATTATTATCGTCCAAATTGCAATACATAATTACCTTTTAATGAACATACTTTTGTTATGTTCTAGTTATTTTTAGTATTAGAATGTACATGCAAAATAAAAAAACCCTACACAATGTAGGGTTTTATATTTACTATTAGAATATTACTCTTCTTGCAGTTAAAAATCTTGTATTATAATATTCAGTATCTAATGAATCTTCTACAACCATTCCTCTTGAAGAAGAAGCATGTAACATCATATTGTTTCCTGTATATATACCAACATGTGATACTCCACCATTTCCAGTAGTATCAAAGAATAGTAAGTCACCAACTTCTAAATCATCTCTGTCAACTTCTACTCCAGCTGTAGCTTGATCTTTTGAGCTTCTTGGAAGCTTAATTCCTAGCTCATTTACATAAGCAGCATATACAAGACCTGAACAGTCAAAACCTTCTTTACCAACGTCTCCAAAAACATATTTGCTTCCCATGTTTTCTCTAGCTAATGAAATAGCTTTTTCAGCTACTCCATAATTAGGATTGCTTGGTTTAACATACTCTTTTTTAGGTTCAACTTTTTCTTCTTCTATTACGATAGCTTTTTCAGCTTTTTCTACTTTTTCAACTTTCTCAGTTTTTGCTCTAGTTGCGACTACATCTTCTTGAAGTAAAGTAGCTGCATATCCAGAGTCTCCAAGTGTTTCTCCTACAACTTCTTGTTTAACAATAGTTTCAGTTGTATCTAGTTCAACAAGGCTTACATCTTCAACGTTTAAATTAAACTTATTATTATTATCATCATAAATGATATAATAGTCTTTTTCAAACCATGCAATTCTAACGGGTTGGCCATATTTTATTCTATAGCTTGCATTTCCGTTATTTAAAGTCTTATCGACTTTAGAAACACCATATGTAATGTTTCTTTCAACAGCGCTATCTAGGTCACTTTTGTTAACTAAACCTACGATATTGTCGTCAGTTCTAACTTTAGCTTTATTTCCAGCATCTGCTATGTGTTCTAATTGTTCGTCAAGGAAAAGAATTCTGATTACCTCTCCTGTTGACGGATCTGTGATGCTAGTGTTTCTACTAACAACATGACTCGATGCGCCATTATCAACTTTTAATAAATGTGACTTTGGAACATAGAATGTATTGTTATTATCAACAACTTTAAAGCTATCTCTGTTTTCTTCTACTATATTTGCACGACTGTTTCTATCATATGAAATTTGAACGCCATTATCGGCTTTAGCTGTATATTTATTTACGAATATTCCTGTATCTTTATATCCCACTAGACCGATTACGCAAACTGCTGCTAACCCCAGTGGAATACTGTGTTTTTTTATACTCAAGAGTAACACTCCTTCTCATTTTTTTGATGCCTAAACCCATTATAGCCCAATAATTACAAATTAGCAACAAAAAGTTACAAATAAATTACAAAAACTTTTTGTTATCTGTATTAAGTTGTCAGTTTTTTAGAAGTCTTAGATATTACTTTGATTTTTTACAATAAAAAATCTAGAGTATAACTATAAGCCGTGTTCTGTATTAGCCAATCATCAATCTAGGCTTACTGTTACCAATAAGCTCAAGCAACCTACCATTTGGTCTTAAGACCCAATTTGGTTTTGCTCCGAATGGGGTTTACATAGCCAAAATAGTCACCTATTTCGCTGGTGAGCTCTTACCTCGCCTTTCCACCCTTACCAATAAATTGGCGGTATCTCTCTGTTGCACTAGCCTTAGGGGCGCCCCCACTGGACGTTATCCAGCATTCTTTAATGGAGCACGGACTTTCCTCATGATTTCTCATGCGATCAGCTGTTATACTCTAGATTTACTATTTTACCATCTGCCTACAATTACTTCAATCCTATTTTTTGAAATAATCTACACCAGATTGTATTATTGGTTGTATTTCTACACTAGGAATATTTTTATAGATTCCTTCGTCAACTCTTTCTGAGTGACCCATCTTACCTAAAATCTTTCCATCAGGACTTATAAGACCTTCTATTGCATATGCAGCACCATTAGGATAGTCTACATAAGTAAATGCAATCTGTTCGTTTTCTGAAAGGATTTTATAGGTTTCTTCGTTACATACTACTCTACCTTCTCCATGTGATATAGGAACTATGTGTTCGTCACCTTCGTTTAGAAGGGACAACCAAGGAGAATTGTTTGTCATAGCTTTTGTATTAACTAAAGTAGCTATATGTCTTTGCGCATTATTAGCAGTAATAGTTGCAGAGTTTTCATCTAATTGGGAAATTTCACCAAAAGGAAGTAATCCAGTTTTAATCAATGCTTGGAATCCATTACAAATACCAAGTATTAAACCGTCATTTTCATTTCTCATATAGTCTATTGCCTCTGATACTTTAGCATTTCTAATGACATTGGCAATGAATTTACCTGATCCGTCTGGTTCATCTCCTAAACTGAATCCACCAGGGAATACTAGAATTTGAGATTCTTTAATTGCCTCTGCCAACTCTTCTACAGAGTTTTCTATATCTTTAACTGTAAGATTTTTAAATACTAATATTCTAGTTTTAGCTCCTGCTTTTTCAAAAGCGTCTGCAGTATCCCATTCACAGTTTGTTCCAGGGAATACTGGAATTAAAACTTTTACTTCGTTCACTGGTTTGCTACTCTTTAAGTTTCTATTAGCTTTTCCAGTATTCTTAGCAACTTCGCCTTCATATTTAATTCTTGGTGGATATACTTTATCAAGAGTATCTCTGTATCCAGGAAGTAATTCCTCAACATCAAGTTTAACTTCGTTTACTATCAGTTCACTACCACCAGAAGAACCAATATTAGTGATTCCATTTACATCTTCTTTGTATTCAACAATAAATGATCCATATTTTGCATTATATAAATCGCTTAACTCTACATTAAATCCAATGTCATTTCCCATTGCCATTTCAAATAGTGATGGAAGTGTACCTTTGCTAGTGATAGCATATGCCGATACAATATTTCCACTTTGTATGTTTTTATGGATAAGTTTTAAGCTAGTTTTAAACTCTTCTACGTCCAATATCTGATTTTCTTTTATTTCAGTTTCAATTAAACCTAATTTATATCCACCCTTTAGTTCAGGGCTAGTTACATCTTTTTTATCTACTGTAGTAATAGCAAATGATATTAGTGTAGGAGGCACATTTAACTCATTAAACGTTCCTGACATCGAGTCTTTTCCTCCAATTGGTGGAATATTCAGTGCTTTTGTTATATTGTATGCACCTAATAACGATTTTAAAGGCTTAGACCAAAGTCCAGCATCTTCTCCCATTTTCTCAAAGTATTCTTGGAAAGTAAGTCTAGCATTTAATGCATTCGCACCTGATGCTGCCAATTTAGTTAGAGATTCAACCACAGCGTAGTATCCACCTAAAAACTGACTTTGTTCTGAAAGGTATGGACTAAAACCATATGCCATAGAACTTGCAGTATTAGCTTTTCCTTTTAGACTTGGAAGAGCTGCAACCATGCTTTGCGTAGGAGTAATTTGATTTTTTCCACCCATTGGAACTAAAATTGTATTTTTACCTACAGTTGCATCAAATTTTTCTAATAAATTATGCTTACTTGCAATATTTATATCTGATAATCTCTCTCCTAAGAAGTCTACTCCTCTTCCATCATACATATTAAAGAAGTCTACTTTATCTTCATTTAGTACTTTTATTGATTGATATCTATCTGCACCTGACGAATCAAGGAATTCACTTTCTAAATCAAGAATTACTATATCATCAAGTAACATAACTATACGTTTTGTATCTGTAACTTTTGCAACTTCTGTAACTTCCACATTTTCTTCTGCGCAGAATGATTTAAATCTTTCAACATCATCTTTAGCAACTACTGCTGCCATTCTCTCTTGAGATTCTGAAATTGCTATTTCTTTAGGAGTTAATCCTTTGTATTTTAGCGGAACTCTATCTAAATGAATTTCTAGCGAATCAGCTAGTTCACCTATTGCTACTGAAACTCCGCCTGCTCCAAAGTCATTACACTTTTTAATCATTTTCGCAACTTCTTCATTTCTGAACAGTCTTTGAATTTTTCTTTCAGTTGGTGCATTTCCTTTTTGAACTTCTGCTGAAGCATCTATTATAGATTTTTCATCATGCTCTTTAGATGAGCCTGTTGCTCCACCTACGCCATCACGCCCAGTTCTACCACCTATTAAAAGAATTACATCTCCTGCTTCTGGCTGCAATCTCTTAACATTTTCAAGCGGTGCTGCCCCTACAACTGCTCCAACTTCCATTCTCTTAGCTTTGTATCCTTCATGGTAAATCTCGTCAACTAGGCCTGTTGTAAGCCCAATTTGATTACCATATGAACTATATCCGTCTGCTGCTCCTTGAGCTATTTTAATTTGTGGTAATTTGCCCTCTATCGTTTCACTTATATCTTCAAGTGGGTTCGCACCACCGATTACTCTCATCGCTTGGTATACATAAGCTCTTCCACTAAGCGGGTCTCTAATTGCACCACCTAAACATGTAGAAGCTCCCCCAAAAGGTTCAATTTCAGTTGGATGATTATGAGTTTCATTTTTAAACATCAATAGGTATTCTTCTTCAACTAGTTCATTAGTTTCATTATCAACTAATTCAACCATAACTTTTACTGAACAAGCATTGATCTCATCAGAAACTTCAACATCTGATAAAACTCCTTTAGTTCTCATATATCTTTGAACTATAGTACCTAAATCCATAAGTGTTACTGGTTTTGTCCTATTGATTTCTTCTCTAGCATTTAGATAGTCATCAAAAGCTTCTTTAATTAATTTATCAATAGCTGACTTAGCTTCTCCAAATTCAATATCAAGTATTGTATTGAAAGTTGTATGTCTACAGTGATCTGACCAATAAGTATCCAATACCGCTATTTCAGTTTCATTAGGATCTCTATCTATAGATTTATAATGGTTTTGAACGAATACTAAATCATCTAAGGACATAGCAAGTCCTAAATCATTCATGAATTCAACTAATTCAGTTTCATCGAACTCTCTAAATCCATCATATATTAAATTGTCCATATTCATTTTAGAATCTTCGATTAAAGTAGAAGGAATTCCCAGTAATTCTCCTTTTTGTTGATCTACTGGATTTATCATATACTCTTCTATTTTTACTAAATCAGCATCAGAAAGTTCACCTTCAAAAGAGTAAACTTTAGCACAACTTGCTGCAATATCATCTTTCTCAATAGAAACTGCAACAGTATCTATAACGCCTTGTTCTCTTTGGTCAAATTGTCCAGCTCTATACTGTACAACTAGAGGATTTACTAATTCTGATTGTAATTTATAAACTGCTTCATCTTTATATAAAATATCTATAGGTCTTTCACATAAAATTGTCTCTGAAATTATTTCTGCTTCTTCTGGAGTAATATTTTCTATATCATATCTAACTAATGGTCTAACATTATTTAATTTTAAGCCTAATGCTTCATTAAGCTCGTTCAACAAGTTTTTAGCTTCATTGTTAAAGCCTTCTTTTTTCTCAACATAGAATCTTTGAACTTTAGGTCCTATATCTCTTCTGAATACTTTTGAGTCAAATTTCACTTTTTCAACATCCTTATATACATTTTCAAACGCTTCTTCAAAAGTGTCTGCAACATTAGTTATACTCAATACTCTTCCACCATTTGTAACAACTTTCCCATCTGAAAGTGTAGTTCCAGCATGGAAGACATTCGAATCCTTAACGTCTTTTAAACCAGTTATTTCGATTCCTTTTTCATAAGCTTCAGGATATCCTTTAGAAGCTAAAACTACAGTAATTACTTCCTTATCATTATATTTCACTTCAATTTCTGAAAGTTTATCATCTGCAACTGCTTGAAGTATATCTAAAAGATTTGTATCTATTCTCTGTAATATAGTTTGAGTTTCAGGATCCCCAAACCTTACATTGTATTCAAGTACATTTATACCTTTAGAGCCTATCATAAGCCCAATAAATATAATTCCTCTAAAATCTACCCCATCTTTTTTTATTCCTTCAAAGAAAGGATTAACTACTAATTTTTCTATTTCATCATAATATACATCTGCTTGAATATTAGGACTATAGCTTCCCATTCCGCCTGTGTTTAGTCCTCTTTCACCTTCGTATATTTTCTTATGATCTTTTGCAGTAGGCATAGGTACGATTTTATGATTGTCCATAAAGCATAGAAGACTCATTTCAAATCCGTCTAGAAATTCTTCTATTACCATTCTAGATTCACCATATCTGTCATTTTCTAATACATCAGCACAGAATGACTCTATTTCGCCATTAGTACTAGCTATATATACTCCTTTTCCAGCATTTAGCCCGTCTGCTTTCAAAACTACTTTACCGTCTTTCTTAAGAAGTTTTTTAGCAAACTCTATGGCTTCATCCAAAGAAACTGTTTCCAAATAATCAGCAGTTGGAATATTGTGTCTAACACAGAATTCTTTTGAAAAAGCTTTACTCGCTTCTAGTCTTGCTGCTTCTTTTCTCGGTCCAAAAACCTTTAGTCCATTATCTTCAAATAAATCCACTATTCCATTACAAAGTGGTTCTTCAGGACCTACTATAGTAAAATCAATATTGTTTTCTTTCGCAAAACTCAGTAATTTATCAAAATCATTTACACCAATTTCTAAATTTTTTCCCAGTTCTGATGTTCCTGCATTACCTGGAGCAAAAAATAATTCAACCTGATTATCTTTCACGATTGAACTTGCAATAGCATGTTCTCTAGCACCATTACCTACTACTAATATTTTCATAAAATCCTCCCTGATCAGTATATTCATAAATACTCGCTATTCCATAAGGCTTTACACTAATAAATTGTATGTTTGTTTCCATTTTTTGTCAACTAATTTAATTCAATATTTAAGCATAAATTTATGGCAGAATTAAAGAATTATATACTCTGAATCCGATTTAATTTCCACCTTAACACCTTCATATTTATTTTCTATTAGACTCTTTAATTGATATAGAATAGGTCTTTCAGAATAAAAATGCCCTATATCCAATATCATTAAATTATTTTCATAGGCAAACTGTCCGTCATGGTATTTAGTATCAGCAGTTATCAACACATCTATACCATATTCCCCTATTGAGCTAATTAACTCGCTTCCACTTCCACCACATATTGCAATTTTCGATATATCATCTATTTGTTTCCCATATACTCTTATGTAATCTTCTGACATATTAAGTGCAGATGAAATATTTTCTTTCAATTGCTTCAAATCTACTGTGTCAATATTTCCATATATTCCAAAATCAATATCCTCACCTATTTTAAAAGGTTGTGTATCGTATAAATCAAGCTTTAATCCCAGTTTATAATTGACTCCAATTTCTGATAAATCTAAATTTGTATGAGCTGCAATCACATTTATATCATTGAGAACTGCTTTTTTAACTAGTCTTCCTTTGTAGTCAGAATAGTCAATTTTTTTCAAAGAAGCAAAAAACATTGGGTGATGTGTTATTATGGTATTAATTTTATTTTCAATTGCCATATCCACAGTTTTTTCATCTAAATCCAAGCTTAGTAGTACTCCATTTACATCTGTTTCCATATCTCCTATTTGAAGACCGGAATTATCCCAATCAGCTTGTGAAGAAAAAGGAGCAAAATCATCAATAAAACCGTATATATCCTTAACTTTCAATTTCATTTAGCAATTCCTCATCTCTTTTTATATCTTCTTCCAATTCAAATACTCTGCTATTAGTTTTACCTTCAGAGTTTTTAATAATTTGACTCATTATGTTTTTATTGCTTTCAATATTTCTAGTCAGTAATTTAATAAGAACGTCATTTTTTTCCTTAATCAGATTTTCTCCATATCTTAAAAACACAGGAGATTTCAAGTCTTTTTCTCCATTTTTCACATACATTATTTCGTATATTTTGTCATTATCTTCAACTATTTCTTCTCTCAATATATTGAAATCATTTTGGTATAGATAATATCTCAATTCATAACTTGCAGTCATAGGCTGGAGTATAAAATACTCGATTCCACGTGCAAATTCAATGGAGTTTTCTATAATTTGGCTAATCAAAATTCCACCCATACCTGCAATTATTACAGTGTTTATTTTTTCATTTTCAATAGGTTTAAGACCATCTCCAACCCTAGAAATGATACTATCGCTATTACCTCTTAATTTTGAAAATTCAATGTTTTTGCCCAAAGAATCTGCACTAATATCAGTGGCATAAACCAGTTTAGCTATTCCGTTTTCAATCAAATAGTTAGGAATATATCCATGATCAGTTCCTACGTCTGCTACAACATCTGTTTTTTCAATCAACGATACAATTTTCTGCATTCTGTTAGACAATTTCAACTCTCTATTAGTTTGTATATTTATTTCATCCATTCACAAACTCCTTTATAAGATTCTACTATTAATAATTTATCACATAGTAAAAATATTATCAATAATTCATCAATCCTTTAACATAAATAAATATCCCCCGGCATAGCCGGGGGTTTTTCTTATGCGGTCCAAAGGACCTATTTTACTAGCTATGCCTAAAGGGCATCTTTTTTAGTCTGCCTTTTACAATTCCTACCTGCTACCCCTTAAAGGGGTCAATGTTTTCCATTGTTAACTGTTCATTCATTTCATCTTGTTTTAATTGGTTTTTTATATATTCTTCTATTGTTTTTGCATTCTTTCCTGCTGTATCCACATAATAACCTC
>JAAYFG010000093.1 GCA_012728335.1 Tissierellia bacterium
AATATAAATCCACCGATTACCGCACCAGTAATATTTCCAATTCCACCAATTACTGCTGCAATGAAACACTTTAATCCAACCATTACTCCCATTGTAGGTGTTAGTCCTGGATATTTTACTGCCCACATCATACCTCCGATGGAAGCCAATGCAGAACCTAATGCAAATGTCCAAGAAAAAATATTGTTTATATTTACCCCCATTACAGAAGCAGTTTCATAATCTTGAGAAGTTGATCTCATCGCCATTCCCATCTTTGTTTTATTAACGATATATGTTAATACAAATAGTGCTACTAAAGTCATCATAGGAATGAAAAGTGATATCACCTGAACACTTAACTGTTCGTTTATCGGTAGCATTTTAGTTAAAAATGGAATGTCTGGAAAGTTCTTAGGTCTTCCACTGAATAGATATGTAGCTAAGTTTGACAATAGAAATGAACCACCTATTGCTGAAATTAACACTGAATTCTTATCTGCATTTCTCAATGGTTTATAAGCAACTTTTTCTGTGATAACACCAAGTAATCCTGTTAAAACGATAGTAACTATGAAAGCAAGATACCATGGGAGGGCAAAAGTAGTCATCCCAAAAAAAGCAAAATAAGCAGACATCATAAATATATCACCATGAGCAAAGTTTATCATTCGTAGAACTCCATAAACCATAGTGTATCCTATAGCCAATAGTGCATATAAACTTCCATAGGAAATCCCACTAATGATTTGTTCTATTAATTTTATCACTCGATTCACCTCATCTTGTATTTTTATAAAATAATTCGCCAGCTATAAAAACTGGCGAATTTCATTTATTTAATTTGTGCTTACTGTTTGTTTATATTGGAATTTTCCATCTTTAACTTCTTTGATTACTGCAGGTTTTATTGCATCCCCATTTTCATCCAATGTAGTTAGTCCTGTTGCTCCTTCAAAATCAACTGTTTCTGCAAGAGCATCTCTAATCGCTATTGGATCAGCGCTATTAGCTCTTTCTATAGCATCTCTAACCATTAAGTAAGTGTCATAACCAAGAGCAGTTAAAGCAGATGGTTCTTCATCGTTATTTTTATCATATGCTTCTAAGAAAATTTTTGATTCTTCTGTATTGGCAGATTCACGAGCAAATGCAGTTGAAAGAGTAGCTCCTTCTACTTCTGCTCCACCTACTGATAAGAAGTCATTAGTTTCCCAAGTGTCTCCACCCAAGAAAGGCGTTTCAATTCCCATTTGTCTTGCTTGTTTAATTGCTAGTGCAGATTCAGTGAATCCGCCAGGAGCAAAAACAACATCTGGGTTGTCAGCTTTAATATTAGTTAATTGTGCTGAAAAGTCTTTGTCATTAGATTGATAGTTATATATATTTACAATGGAATCTTCTCCATTTACTTCCTTAAATGCTGTCGCAAAGAAATTCGCTAGTCCAACAGAATAGTCATTTGAAATCTCTTGTAGAATTACTGCAGTCTTTGCACCAAGATCATTCATCGCATAATTTGCCATTACGCTACCTTGATAAGGGTCAATGAAGCAAGTTCTAAAGTAAAAATCATTGTCAAAGGTCACTTGTGGATTTGTTGCCGAAGTCGATACAGCTGGTACTTGAGCACTCTTAACTACTTCACCTGCTGCCATTGAAAGAGATGAACCGTAAGAACCTAATATAGCCACGACTTTATCTTTTTCAATTAATCTTGAAGCCGCTGCAGCTGCTTCTGCTTTATCTGACTTATTGTCCGCTACTACCAACTCTATTTTTTTGCCTAGTACTTCTGGATATAGTTCATGAGCTATGTCGATACCCATTTTTTCAAGTTCTCCACCACCAGCTGATTCACCAGTTAATGGTAAGAATACTCCAATTTTTATGGTGTCTTCCGAACCCGTACCGCCTGTACCATTGCCACCTTCCCCATTACTACACGCAACTAAACTTAATGTCATAACAGTTGCTAACATAATAGAAATAAACTTTTTCATTAAACTTCCTCCTCTTTAATAATAATTTTTGTCAATTAAGCAATATCTTACAGGAAATACGTATTTTTATTATCTTAGCACAGATGAATATGTTTTGCAAATACTTAATTTAGCATATTAGTATTAATTATTAGTTTATTTATTCTATATGTTTGATATTTACTTAACTTTAGCACATTTTACATTCCATGAAACTTTTTAATTAATAGTTAATAATTAATACCTTTTTCTATGTTTTTAAAAAAATTCTAATTAAAAAACACTAATAAATTGTTCTACGAAGTTCAGCTTATTAGCGTTAAAATGTTATTATATATTTTTGTCATTATTTTTTTCTAAGGAGCATCGTACTCCATGTAAATAAATTCATCGTCTAAAGTATTATTTACTATTCTAAATCCTAATTTTTTATATAACTTAATTGCTCTTTCATTAAATGTTCTGACTTTTAGATTTAGTATTTTATCTGGATACACACATAAATAATATTTTAAAATTGAATGCATAAATTTATAGCCATTTCCCTGTCCGCAAAAGCTTGGTTTCATGCCTAATCCTATGAATAGCTTATCCTTGCAAGTAAATAAACGAAAGTATCCTATTAATTGATTATCAATGAAAACTCCTCTAAATTCGTTCTTTCTAACAATAACATCTGTAATAGCCCATTTATCCCTAATCATTATATCCCAATTTGGATAATTATATATCGAGTATTCATCTTCATACTTCCACTTAGAAAGTTCTTTTGCTTGTGATAAGCTCAATTTATCTATAGTAAACACATTAACACCTCTTTTGCTATATATTATCATAATTTAGAGCTTTACCAAACAAAAAGAGACATAGTAAATACTATATCTCTCAATCCCTTACAACTAAATTGTTATCTAATATATACCTGCAAGTATCGATTTCTGTCAGAGCTCGATTATGCATTAGTATACAGTTATCCACATCAACTTTTTCTCTAGTATCTAAATCATAAGCCTCACTATTCTCATAAATTCCATCTCGTGATACTATAAAAGCTGTATCATCAGAAAAATAAGATCCCTTAAGAGCATAAGATTGACTAGCTACTAAACTATTATTTTTGTTATTTAGTATATCATTACCAAATATAGCACTTTTTGTATTATTAATCCCCATTACATTCATAATTGTAGGATAAAAGTCCAATTGACTCCCCACTTTAGAAATAGTCTTATTATTTTGATTACCTGGGATATAAAGAATCAATGGAATATTCATCATATCTTCTAATCTATATTCTCTCTCTAAATAATTAGTCATAAGCATAGTGTGGTCAGTATTTATAGCGAAATGGTCTCCATAAATTGCTACTACTGTATCTTCTAAGATGCCTTCTTTTTCAAGTTCCTTTAAAAACTTACCTAAATACAAATCTGTGTAATTAATCGAGTTTATGTAGTTCCCTAAAATCGTTCCTTCATGCTCTTTATCTATAGTGATATTTTTGTATTCATCAGGCATTTCAAACGGACTATGGCTAGTAAGAGTAACCATAAATGCATAAAACGGCTCATCTTTCTTAGATAAATCTTTTATATGTTTCATTGATTGCTCAAAAAACACTTCATCATTTAATCCAAAACCTATTGTATCTTCTTCTGTGAAATCATAATCTTCCTCATTTATAAATCTATCAAACCCTTGATTTTTGTATGCCTTGTCTCTATTCCAATAGTCTTTTTCAAATCCATGAAAAGCCCATGTATTATATCCATTATCCTTTAAAGCCCAAGGTAGTCCATAGTAATTATTTCTTTCATACATAGAGTAAGACGGTCCGTCGATAGATGGATAAAGTGAATTGTGAGTAACAAATTCTGCATCAGAAGTATTGCCTTTACCAACTAATTGGTAATAGTGATCAAAGTATAAAACTGAATCATCTTTTAAAAAACTATTTAGATTTGGAGTTATTTCCACATTTCCATATTCTCTATCTATTACAAAATTTTGCAGAGCTTCTACTTGAATGACAATAAGATTTTTGCCTTTGCCTACTCCTGTGTATGCACCTCTCTTCAAGCGACCTCTATTGTAGTATTTTTCAATATTATCTTCTATATTTTCTTCTTTTGCGTATACATTATCATCTAATAAGTCCACAATATGATATGTAAAAAACTCTTGAGTTTCTACACATCTTAAATATTGGCTATTTGAAAAAACTCCAAAACTAAGAAGAATTATTGACAATTTAAGTAAAGGTTTCATAATTATTGGATTATAAAGGATTTCATATGTTTCATCTCTAATTTCTCTTTTAGTAATTCGAGTATAGAAATATCCAATTAGCACAAATGGCAAATCGATTATTAAGCTAATATTTAATGGATTGAATAAATACTTGAATATACTTTTCGTGGCACTTAATTGTCCTGCATATGTAAGCATTTTTGCTTTTGGCAGTTCTGAGAAATAAGTAAAATATATAACATCTACAAATAGCAAAATAGATACAAATGTATAGAAAACTATAATTGAACTGTCTTTTATTGATTTACGTTTTACATTATTAAGAACACTAATAAGCACCATAGAAAGCATGATGCTTATTAGTGTAATATTAAAAAAATTGTTTGTTATTTGAGTAATTACTCCATATACAGAAAATTTATATGCAAGTAAAAGTAAAAGTAACAAAAAACCACTCCTATATTATAGTTCCCCCACCTACTACTGTATCACCATCGTAAAGTACAACTGCTTGTCCTTTAGCAATAGCTCTTTGTGGCTCATCAAAAACAACTTTTATCTCATCATCATTTAATTGAGTAACAGTTGCCCATTGTTCCACTTGATTATATCTAATTTTAGCTTTTAATCTCAACGGCTCTTCTATCGAGTCAATAGTAATTAGATTTATATTCCTAGCAACGAGCTCGCTTGAAAATAAATCTTCGTCATGACCAAGTACAACTTTATTTTTTTTCATATCTTTCTTAGTAACATAAAGAGGTCTTTCAGAAGATATACCTAGTCCTTTTCTTTGACCTATAGTATATTTTATAATCCCATCATGTTCGCCTAAAACATTTCCTTTTGAATCTACAAAATCACCACTATCATACTTTTTATTTCTATAGTTTTCAATAAACTTAGCATAATCTCCATCTAATACGAAACAGATATCTTGACTATCTTTCTTTGCTGCATTTATGAAACCACTTTTTTCAGCGAGTTCTCTGACTTCATCTTTAGTAAGTTCTCCAACTGGAAATTTCGTATGAGCAAGTTGTTCCTGTGTTAATGAATACAATACATAACTTTGGTCTTTCTTTTCGTCTAGACCTTTTTTAAGTATGTATCTGTTCAGATCTTCATCATATTCTACTCTTGCATAGTGACCAGTTACTACATATTGTATACCAAGTTCCTTAGCTTTGTCATATAAATGTTCAAATTTTATATATCTATTGCAATCAATACAAGGATTTGGTGTGAAGCCACTTTCATATGCACACACAAATCTCTCCATTACCTCTTCTTTAAAATTAGAAGTAAAATTAAATACATAATATGGTATATCCAAATCAAATGCAACACTTCTCGCATCTTCAATATCATCTAGTGAACAACAAGTGTTGTCTCTTTTAATAACTCCTGTATCGTCATTATTAAACAGCTTTAATGTTGTTCCCATACAATCATAACCTTTTTCTTTCATAAGCAGTGCAGCGACTGAACTGTCAACACCACCACTCATGGCTATTAATGCTGTTTTCATAAAACCTCCACGTCTAATTTCTAATTAAACCCTCATAATAATTTTCATAAGCACACATTTTATTATTTTCCATATAGACTCTAGTTACACGTTTTTGAATTTGACATAGGATTGTATACGGAATTTCTGAAAGTTCTTCTGCTACTTCTTCAATAGAAATCTCATTTATTCCATCTTTTCCGATTAATACTGCATCACTTCCGATTTCAACATTTTCTATTCCAGTAATATCAATCATTGTTTGATCCATGCAAATATTTCCAACTATTGGAGCATATTCTCCATTTACGAGTACATGAAATTTATTGCTCAATCTCCTGCTGTATCCGTCACCATATCCAATAGCTATAGTTGCTATAGTTGAAGGATGAGAAGTTGAAAATGTATGACCATATCCAATTGCCTCTCCCGAATCTAAATTCTTTATATGTGTTATCTTCGCTTTCATTTCCATAATTGGTTTTAAATCCAACTCAGTTTTTTTATTGACTTTTCGTACATCATATCCGTACATAATTATTCCAGGTCGTATAAAGTCATAATCGGTATCCCTATTATCACCTACTGATGCACTGTTATTAATATGTCTTTTTACAGTTTTTCTATACTTTTCATCTATTGCATTGTAAAACAAATCAAATTGTTCCTTTTGATAATTTGTATATTCAGTATCCACATCTGCTGATGAATAGTGACTATATATTGATAATACTTCTAAATGTTCTAAGCCAAATACTTCGTTCATATCCTTTATATCTTCTGAATTGTATTTAAAGCCTATTCTATTCATTCCAGTATCTACTTTTATATGAACCTTAGCTTTCTTACCTATTTTCTCTGCATGAGAATTTAAGTTCTTGCCTTCTTCTAGCGTAGATACAGATATGATTATTTCTTTATCAATAGCTTTATCGAAGTCTTCTTCTTGAATATGACTTAATATCAATACTTCTATATCTTCAAATGCAGCTTTTAACTCACATGCTTCGTTTATATTTGCAACGGCAAAATATTTAATACCAGTTTCTATAAGTTTTTCAGTTATATAAATAGCGCCTAATTGATAAGCATCATCTTTAACTACAGCCATTATCTCAGTATTAGGGTGAATGGCCTGTTTAATAGTATTGATATTGTGCTTCAGTTTATCTACATCAACTTCAACCCATGAATTAAACATTTCACATCTCCTATTCAAATAATGCATCTACAAAAGTATCTACATCAAAATTCTGTAAATCATTAATACCCTCTCCAACTCCTATAAGTTTTACAGGTATTTGCAATTCATTTTGAAGTGCTATTACTATACCGCCTTTAGCAGTTCCGTCAAGTTTAGTAAGAGCAACTCCTGTTATATTTGCTGCCTCTTTAAAAGTCTTAGCTTGAATCAGAGCATTTTGACCTGTAGTAGCGTCTAATACAAGTAACACTTCTTTATTTGCTTCTGGATAATTAGTGTCCAATATTCTAAATATCTTATTCAATTCATTCATCAAGTTTGACTTATTGTGAAGTCTACCAGCAGTATCACAGATTAAAATATCAGTATTTCTTGACTTAGCTGCTTGAATTCCATCAAATACTACTGCAGCAGGGTCAGCTCCCTCTTGATGACTAACGATTTCAACATTTGCTCTATTTGCCCATTCTTCCAACTGCTCAATTGCAGCAGCTCTAAAAGTGTCTGCAGCGGCAATAAGAACCTTTTTACCCTCGTTCTTAAATCTATAAGAAAGTTTACCTATAGTAGTCGTTTTACCTACTCCATTAACTCCAACTACTAAAAGAATACTAGGACTTTCATACACATTTAAGCTAGAATCTTCAACATATTACTTCATCATTGCTTTTATTTCATCAGCTAAAATATCTTTAACTAGATTTGGATCTTTAACTTTATTTTCATAGATATTGTCTTTAACTCTATCTATTAATTTTATAGTAGTTTCCATACCTACGTCAGCTGAAATTAAAATATCTTCTAAATCTTCATATAATTCATCATCAATTTCAACATAACCACCTAATACAGTAGTTATTTTTTGAGTGAAGTTTTCTCTAGTCTTGTTTAAGCCACTAAAAAGTTTTCCCCAAAATCCAGCTTCTTCAACTATTTCTTCTTCTGATTCATTGTTAATTTCTTCTATGATTTCATCTTGTTCTTCTATTACTTCTTCCGTCTCAATATTAGCTTCTGGATAATCTTCATTATCTTCAACTATTGTTTCTACTACTTCTTCAACTGATTCCCTTTCTTCTGAATTATCATCATTAAGCGATTCATTTTCAGGCATATAGGTTGGTTCTCCAGGTAAAGTTGTAATAACCTCAGGTTCTTCTAACTTTTCACTATTTACATTTTCATCAATGCCCTTATCTTTTTCTATATCTAACTCATTCGTTAAATCATCTTCTACAATGTCTTCTTCATTTGAAAATGTCTTTTTAAACCATTTAAACATTTAATTCACCTCAGTTTTCTAATTTCATTGAAATAATTTTACTAACACCCATCTCCTCCATAGTCACACCATATAAGACATCAGCTACTTCCATAGCCGTCTTTCTATGAGTTATTATAGCGAACTGAATGTCTTCAAAAGTTCTTAAATAACTTATGTATCTAAGTATATTAGCTTCATCCAAAGCGGAGTCGATTTCGTCTAACAAGCAAAATGGAGCTGGTCTCGTCTTTAGTAGCGCAAACAGTATTGCTACTGCCGTCAATGCTCTCTCTCCACCTGAAAGAAGCGAAATAGTCTGTAGTTTCTTCCCTGGCGGTTGTGCTTTTATTTCAATGCCAGCAGTAAGAATATCTTCTCCCTCTGCAATTTCCATATTGGCATTTCCACCATCAAAGAATATCTTGAAAATTTCTTTGAAGTACTCATTTATCTGTTCAAAAGATTCTTTAAACTGCGCTCTCATACTAGAATCAATTTCTTTAATTAGCTTTTGCAATTTTCCTTTAGCTTCTACTAAATCATTATATTGATTTAAATTGAATTCTAAACGTTCACAAACTTGCTTATAAGCTTCTGGTGCAGCTAAATTTACAGCTCCCAAATTATTGATTTCCGTTTTAAGTTGTTTGTTAGTCATGCTAAGACTTGGCTTATCTTCAATTAATGCTAATAAATCTTTATCCATTATATAGTAATCATAATTATTGATAAGCGAATTTATTATATCGTCTTTTTTAAACTCATCTTTTTCGATACTGAACTTAGCTTTGTTAAGGTCCCTGTCGATTTCTAGTAACTCGCTATTTATTAGCTTTATCTTACTTTGAAAACTACTTAATTCATCAAATTTAGCTTCTTTTTTAGATATTAAATCATTGTTCTCAATAGTAAAATCAGTGATTTCATTTTTAAAAGTCCCATAATTTATAACTAGTTGTTTATTTAATTCCTCTAAATCAGTGAAATTTTGAATATTCTCCTGTATTTGAGCATTTAATAAACTGTTTTTATCTTCTAGTGATTTATTAAAGCTGTTTAATCTATCTATGCTATCTCTCTTAGTCTGAATAGAGTTTTTAACATCATTTAACCCTATCATCTCTTTTGTGTTAGCATCTAGATTAGTTTGTAGTTTTTCTCTTAATTCATTTAAATTAGCTTGATTGTCTCGAACTTTTTCATTCGCATCATCAACTTCAATTCTCAATTTAGCTATTGATTGCTCTAATCCAATTCTTTCAAGATTGCTTTTTTCTATAAACAGTTTAGAATCCTCTATTTCAACTATATATTCTTTCAAATACTTATCGTTATTAGATGAGTTATTATTTAAAAGTACTACATTGTTTTTGTATTTCTCAATACTTTTTTCTAATTCATATAATTTCTCTGAATTAAGTTCTTGAACAGAAATCAACGATTCAATTTCAAGTTTAAGTTCATCTTTCTCAGACTCGATTAAAGCAATTTCTGCTTCAATAGTTTTTATATCTGCATTGATTTTAGTCAATTGATTCTTTCTAAATAACAAATTAGAATTGGTCTTAATAGAACCACCAGTTAAAGAGCCACCTACATTAATTACATCGCCCTCGAGGCTTATTACTCTGTATTTTTGTCCATATTGTTTTGACACTTTACTAGCTGAGTCTATATTATCTACAATTATAATTCTACCTAAGATACTATTTATAATATTAGAATATTCTGATTTGAATTGTACAAGTTCAGATGCAATACCGATTATACCTTGATTAGAATCTGTATTTATATCAATCTTATATCCTTTAATAGTATTTAGAGGTAGAAATGTCACTCTACCTAAATTGTGCTTTTTCAAATAAGATATCATTTCCTTAGCACTGCTATCAGTATCCACGACGATATTTTGCAAACTATTTCCCAAGGCAACAGAAATTGCCGTCTCGTATTGTTCATCGACACTGATTAAATCAGCTACTGTACCCTTTAAACTACTATCAAATAGCTTTTCTTTTTTTGTCTTAAGCATGAAGCTTTTAACACTTTTATAATAACCATCAAAATTATCTTCCATATTCGATAAGAAATCTCTTTGATTAATAAAACTGCGACACTTATTGTTTAGTTCGTTTAAATTTTCTAGTAAACTATTGAATTTAAGCTTTTTATCATTTAGTGATTCCACTGATTTTGACGCTTTTTCAGTTTCTTCTGCTATTTTCAGATTCAGCTCATCTATTTTATTCTCAATTCCTATAATTGAGTTTTTAATTTCATCTTCATTCTTTTCCAGTAACTCTCTTTGTTTTACAACACCATCTAATCTAGATTGTTTTTCTGATATTATCGATACTAAAGTTCTAAGTTTTATCTCTAGTGAAGAGGCTTCTTCTTGAAGACTACTAAGTTCACCGTCAAGAGTAAAACGATTTGACTCAAGTGTACTTATCTCTAGTTTTATTTCGTCTAGTTTGCCTATATATACATCATTAGAAGAAGTCATTTCATCATATTCTAGTAACTCTATTGCTAATTTAGACTTCAGATCTTTTATTGAGTTTTCATTTTCAATAATTTCACTTTTATGCACTTCTAATTCTAATAATAGCTTCTTCTTTTCATTTTCTAATGAACTCAATTTCTCGCTATTTAAGTTCATTTGGTTTCTGTATTCATTCTCTTTGTTAGTTCTATCTAGTTCAGATTTCTGGTTTATCATTATCTGACTTTCTATTTCTTTAATTGATTTAGAAAGCTGTTCCATATCCTCATTTATATTTTCATACGAATTTGACTTAATAATCTGTTTTTCTTCTAATTCTGCTATTTCCAACTGGAGTTTTTCAACTTTCTCCTTTGAATTATATAAGAATTTTGCAGCCGAATAAATATCAGATTTCTTTATTTCATCGAATAATTCCTGATATTTTTTAGCTGTTTCTGACTCAACTTTCAAGATTTCTTCTTGAGATTTAATCTCCTGAATTATATCATTTAATCTAATCAAGTTTTTATCAGTATTATTCAATTTTCTTTCAGCTTCCATACGTTTACTCTTAAATTTGCTAATTCCAGAAGCTTCTTCAAATATGGCACGTCTTTCTTCAGGTTTATTAATCAGTATCTCGTCAATTTTACCTTGACTTACTATTGAATAACCATTTTTCCCAATACCTGTATCAAAAAACAAATCTCTAACATCTTTGAAACGACATTTAGTATTGTTTATAAAATATTCGCTATCACCGTTTCTAAAAAGTCTTCTCTTTACTTCAACTTCTAAGAAATCAATAGGAATCATTTTAGATTCATTATCAAAAACTATAGTAACTTCAGCGAATCCGAGTGCTTTTCTATCTTTAGTTCCAGAGAATATGATGTCCTCCATCTTGTTTCCTCTTAGATTTTTTACACTTTGTTCACCTAATACCCAACGTATTGCATCAGCGATATTGCTTTTCCCACTTCCGTTTGGACCTACAATACAAGTGATATCACGTGTAAATTCAATTGTCGTCTTATTTGCAAAAGACTTAAATCCTTGCATGTCAATTCTCTTTAAATACATTCAATCACCTATATGCCCATTTTATCTACTAAATTACCTAATTCATATTCTAAATCTATATTGTAAATTTCACTATTAATTTCTAATTTAAGTTTTGTATCATCGATTTTCATTTGTTTATACTTCAAGTTTTTTATATTGTACTTAGACTTTAATAAATCTTTATATTTAGACTTTTGACCTACTAATAGAGATATATTACGTCCACTTCCAAATACTGTCATATTATCTATTTCTATAAATTTTGTTAAATAGTTGTAAAGCATCTCGTTTAATACTAAACCTTCAACTAATTCCCTATAGGATTCATGGAAAGGTCCACCAACAACATCTCCATCAGTTGATATGCTCTCAGTGTTCTGTAAACCAATTCTAATGACTTTTATATCTTCTTTCATATATAACATCAAAAATTTAGAAACATCTTCTACAGATGATTCTAAAGACATTGGCGTATATTCATTATTATAGTACATTCTCTCTAGTTCTGTATCTTTAACTATCAAAGTAGGATAAATCCTTACGAAATCAGGTTTTAATTTTATTAACTCCCTTGTCGTATAAAGCGACTTTTCATACGTATCTCCAGGTAATCCTATCATTTGCTGTAAACCTAAAGTTATCTTTGTTTCTCTAATTGATTCAACTGCTTTAATTACATCCTTACTTGAATGTCCACGATTAGATAGATTTAGGACTTCATCGTCCATACTTTGAACTCCAAGTTCAATTATGTCTACGCCATAGTCCAATTGTATCTTTAAAATATCTCTATCTATAAAATCGGGTCTAGTAGAAAGTCGTATTCTATCGATTTTCCCACTATCTTTATATTTTTTAGCCACACTTAAAAACTCAATCTGTTTATCTATTTCAAGCGCAGTAAAGCTTCCACCATAAAAAGCAATTTCTACATCTTTAGATTTATCATAGAAATAGTCTAAATACTCGAGAATATTAGACTCTACTTCAGAACCTGTTACATGAGTGGAAATACCTGTTATCTTTTTCTGATTACAAAATACGCAATCATTTGGACAACCTAAATGTGGAATGAAAATAGGTATAATATTTATTTTTGACATCTTAATCCCTCATATAGCTGTAAAGCTATTTTTGAAGCCAATTTTTCAGCTTCTTTCTTCGTTTCACCTTGCCCATTGGCTATATGTTCATTATCTAAAAAAAGCTTAGCAATAAATTTATCGCCGTCTATATATTCATAATTATATGAAATGTGCCCAAGTTTTTGATTCTGAACAAGTTCAAGAAACTGGCTCTTATAGTCGATAAACTTTTCATCAGATTTTATAATCGCTTTAATATCGTTTAAATATAAGTCAAAGAAAACTTTATCTACAGTCTCTAAATTACTATCAATAAAGATTGCTCCAAATACTGCTTCTAATACATCAGCTAATATAGAATCCTTTTCATTTCCATTGGTCTGTATTTCACCACGACCAAAGAATATATTATTACCCAAGTCTATCTTTCTTGCAAAACTTGCAAAGCTCTTTTCGTTAACTATCCTTGATCTATGATAAGACATGGCTCCTTCTTCCATATTGGGATAGTTTCTATATAGATAATTGCCAACTACTAAATCTAATATTGCATCTCCTAAAAACTCTAATCGTTCATACGAAAGTCTATCTATATCATGATTTTCATTGATATAGGAAGAATGTGTTAAAGCCTCTTCTAATAGTTTTTCATTAGTGAATTTATAACCGAGCTTATGGGAAATAGTTTCAATTGCTGCCTTGTCTGATTGACTCATCTATTTTTCTTCATAGTCTTCTATGAATTCAAAAACGTCTCCGATAGTTGCAATTTCCATTACATCATCTTCAGAAATCTCTACATTGAATTCATCTTCTAATGCTAAAACCAATTCTAATAACTCTATTGAATCAGCATTCAAATCGTCTTTAAAATTTATATTTTTATTAAGATCATCAACTTCTACATTAAATTCTTCAGCTATAATTTCTAATACTCTTTCTTTCACAATAATCACTCCTATAAATTTTTAGTTAGTTTGTCTATAACATCATTTTCTATAAAGGCGATTGCCTGTTTTGTTGCACTATAAATCGCATGGTAGTCAGAACTTCCATGAGCTTTTATTACTGGTTTTTTAACTCCCAATAGTGGAGCTCCGCCAGTATCTCTATAATCAAAGTTTTCAAATACTTTTCCTACAATACCCATTGAATTTTGCATTAACTCTTTGTCATCTAATCCTTTTATTACCCTTTTGAACGACTCTAATATCATAAGTCCAGTGCCTTCATAAGTTTTAAGGAAGATATTTCCATCAAATCCATCACATACTATAACATCTGCTATACCAAACGGTATATCTCTAGACTCTATATTGCCTATATAATTGATATTAGATTTTTCCTTTAGTAATTCATTGGCTCCTTTAGTAAGTTCGTTTCCCTTACCATCTTCTGAACCAACATTCATTAGACCGACTTTAGGGTTTTCAACTCCCATTACATCTCTCATATAAATATAGCCCATCGTTGCAAATTGGCTTAATAACTCTTTATTCGTATCCATATTAGCTCCAGAATCTATAAGTAGACTTAATCCTTTAAGAGTTGGAATTAATGCGCCTATAGGAGCTCTTTCAACATTGTCAATTCTCTTTATTATAAATATTCCACCTGCAAGAAGTGCACCAGTGCTACCAGCAGAAATTATTGCATCTCCTTTGCCTTCAGCAAGCAAATTCATTCCAACTACTATGGAAGAATCTTTTTTTCTTATCAAAGCAAATGCTGGATTTTCATCATTATCAATTATTTCTGTAGCATTTACGATATCATAATCTTCTATATTCTCATTGTTCTCTAAAATAGCTTCTTTAATTAGCTCTCCTTTTCCAACAAATAGTATGTCAATATTATATTCTTTCTTAGCTTTAATAGCACCTTTTACTATTTCTCCTGGGGCATTATCCCCACCCATTGCGTCATATATTATCTTCATATACTACCTCCTATACATAAACTTATATTATATTAGATAGATGTAAAAATCAATAGAAATAAAAAAAGATAGTGATAACACTACCTTTTAGTCTTCAACAGAAATAACTTCTTTTCCGTCATAATATCCGCAAGCTCTACAAACTCTATGTGGTTGTTTTGGCTCTTGACAGTTACTGCATTTAACTACAGTAGCTTTATTTAATCTATAAGAAGAAGCTCTTCTCTTATTTCTTCTTTGTTTCGACGTCTTTCTCTTTGGAACTGCCATCTGTGCTACACCTCCTAATAAATTATAACTTCAAGCCTTTTAGAACATCTAGACGAGGATCTACTTGTGTTTTCTCACAATCACATTCTGAACTGTTTAAGTCAATACCACAAACAGGACAAAGTCCTTCGCAATTTTCACTGCAAAGGCTTTTCATTGGAAGTGATATAACGACTACTTCTCTAGCCAATCTATCAATTTCAATCCTGTTTTTTTCCATATATTCATATTCACTTAAATCTTCTTCGTCCTCCAGAATATCCTTGCAAGATTCGTCTACTAATTTTGCTTGATATCTAGCAACTACGGACTCTCTAGCTAGCTTTAAACATCTATCGCATGGCTTTTCTACAGTATATTCAATAGATAAGTCTGCAAGTAAATCCTTGTTTACTTTAGAGATTCCCAATTTGTACTTTACTGGTGAAACGAGAACAGTATCAGTCATGTTTAAATCCATATCTAGTACTTCATTTTCGATTTCTTTGTATATCTCATTTTCATTTTGTATAAAATTCGATAAATCTATAAACATGCTTTCACCTTCTTAAACAATACATTTTATTATATAAACTAAGAAGGACTTTGTCAAGATATATAGCTTATTTTATTAAGCTTAATGTATCTTGTGCAATCATTAATTCTTCATTAGTAGGTATGATCATAAGTTTTACACTTGAATTCTCAGTACTGAATATTCTGTCTTTTCCTCTTACATTGTTTAGCTCATCATCCATTTCAATTCCAAGTGATTTTAAACCTTTACAGATTTCAGCTCTGGAAGTAATTCCATTTTCACCAACACCTGCTGTGAATATTATAGCATCCACTGAATCCAATTGAACGAAATAAGAACCGATGAATTTTCTAACTGAGTTGTGGAACATATCAAGTGCTAATTGAGCTCTTTCATTTCCTTCTTTAGATGCATTTTCTAAGTCTCTAAAGTCGCTGCTTACACCTGAAACTCCAAGAACTCCAGATTTTTTATTCATCATTGCATCTATTGCATCATAGTCCATATTTTCTTTTCTTCCTAAAAATGGAACGATAGCTGGGTCAATATTACCACATCTAGTTCCCATTGGAAGTCCTTCTAATGGAGTTAAACCCATTGATGTATCTATAACTTTACCATTTTTAATAGCAGCTATACTTGATCCATTACCTAAATGGCAAGTAATTAGATTTACTTCATTAACATCTTTACCTAGTATCTCTGCTGCTCTTTGAGTCACATATTTATGAGAAGTACCGTGGAAACCGTATCTTCTGATTTGATGTTTTTCATAGTATTCATATGGAATAGCATAGATGTAGTTTACTGGGTCAATAGTTTGATGGAAAGCAGTATCGAATACTCCTACCATCGGTGTATTTGGCATTAATTTTTGACAAGCAGCAATACCCATTAAGTTAGCTGGGTTATGAAGTGGTGCTAAATCTATACATTTTTCCATTGCTTTAATAACTGCATCATCAATTAATACAGAACCATTAAATTCTTCTCCACCATGAACTACTCTGTGTCCAATAGCTGATATTTCGTCTAGAGAAGATATTACTCCGTGATCTTTGTCAATTATTGAATTTAAAACTAATTCAATAGCTACAGTATGATCAGGAATATCTGTTATTTGTTCAACTTCGTCTTTTCCTGTTGGTTCGTATTTTATACGGGAATTGTCAATCCCAATTCTTTCAACTAAACCTTTTGCTGATACTTCGTTTTTTTCCATGTCAATTAATTGGAATTTCAGTGAAGAACTTCCACAGTTAATTACTAGAATATTCATAAGTAAAACCCTCCATTTTTTTCATTTCCTATTCATTATATCACTTATATTATAAACTATCATATACAATTTATCTACTAATCTTATAATTTATTAATCTAATAAACTAATTTTGTCTTTAAATTAACATTTTAGAATAAATCTTCGATGATTCACCCCATGGATGATAACCTAATCCAATGTACTCAAAACCAAATTTTTCATATAAATCATCATGATCAGTAGACAAGTATAGTTTCTCAAAGCCAATTTTTTTTGCGTCTTCCATAGCTTTCTCAATAAGTAATTTGCTGTATTTATTTCCTCTATACTCCTCTTCTATATAAAGAGCACATAACCACGGGTATAAGTCCATTGCGCTAATAAAGTCGTTAGTTATCAAGCCTGCACACCCTACAATTACATCTCCATCCATAAGTAAATACCACTGTGGTAAAGGAAAAGAAGAATTTACGGCTCTCTTTATCGAATTGTCATATACCATCATAGAATTTTCATTTGCCCACTTCTCTTGGAAATATTCAATACTCTTATTAACTAATTCTGGATTTGCCCTTATAGAAACTACCTTCATAACTATCACCTATCAATATTATTTAATTCATTTTTATAGTATAATAGATATATTAATTGTTCAATATCTTTTGGAGGAAATATGAAAATAGTTGGAATAGTTGCAGAGTACAATCCATTTCATAATGGACATAAATATCAAATTGATTATATAAAAGAACACTATAAGCCAGACGGAATCGTAGCAATTATCAGTGGATCTTTTTCACAGCGAGGAGAACCCACGATAGTTGATAAGTTTGCTCGTGCAGATATGGCAATAAGAAGTGGAGTAGATTTAGTTTTAGAGCTTCCATTTATTTATTCATGCCAAAATGCAGAGATATTTGCATCAGGTGCAATTAAAATACTAAATGACTTCGGTCCTATATCACATATTTCTTTTGGTGCAGAAGACGAAAATATGGAAAACTTGATAAACATAGCTAAATCAATTATTAGTCCTAATGTTTACTATGACGAAATATTAAAGAAACATATCAATGATGGACTTTCGTATATAATATCTAATGAAAGAGCATTATTGGAATCAGAAACTTTAAATTTAGCTCAAGTAAACACTATGAAAAAACCTAATAATATACTTGCTATTGAATATATAAAAACAATCCTTAAAAATGATTATAGTATGGATATTTTACCCGTTAAGAGACATTTAGCTACTCATTCTACAGTCCATGTTATAAATGATTTCACTTCTTCAACCAAGTTAAGGAATATGATATACAAATCTGAACCCATAGAAAGATTAGTTCCAAAATCAACAGATAAAAATTTGATTGATGCTTCACTTCCCAATATGGCTACGTTAAAAGCATTGATTGATTACAATCTAGTTGAAGATATTAAAAATACTAACTCTATCCTTGATAATGAGCACGGACTAATTAATCGATGTAAAAATCTATTCATTAATTCAAACGACTATCAGTCCGGAATTGAATTGGTTTCTTCAAAAAGAATCACAAAATCTAGAGTGCGTAGATTTTTAACCAATTATATAGTTTACGATAACGACACTGATTTCATTAGGAATTCGCTTAAGTTTTCAAATTCTTATATTCGAATTCTTGGTATGAATCAAATAGGTCGCCAAATTATAAGACTATCTAACAATGAAAACATTATTACCAAATTTAAAGATTACGAAAAACTTGATGATAATATTGGTAAAATAGCTGATATTGAAGTTAAAGCTAATAATATTCGTTCATTATTATGTAATGAGGTCATTAATTCAGACTATTTGAAATCACCAATTATTCTATAAAGGAGCTATATAATGATGAAAACACTATATGAAACTTGGATAGACGATGAAAACAAAGCATTTGAAGGTTGGAACTTTTCCTATCTAGAAGACAGATGGAAAAATGATGAAATAAGTTGGAACTATAGAAATATTGTAGAAAATTATATTGATAATAATAAAAAATTGCTAGATATGGGTACTGGTGGTGGAGAATTTCTTTTAAGTCTAAATCATCCATATGATAATACTACTGTAACAGAAGCATGGGAACCTAATATACAATTATGTAAAGAAAGACTATCCCCTCTTAGAATAAATGTAGTTCCAATCATAGATGATTCAAATATACCACTACCTGATAATAGTTTTGATATCATAATTAATAGACATGAAGCTTATGACTTATCTGAAGTCTTTAGATTATTAAAGCCTAATGGGGTTTTCATCACTCAGCAAGTTGGGGCTAAAGATTGTTTATCCCTCGCTAAGTCAATAAACTCTAATTACACATCTATGTATAAAGATTTTACACTTGACAATGAATTGAAATTATTTGTGGAAAATGGTTTTAACGTCACATATAGTAATGAAGAATTTCCTTTGTTATCATTCTATGATGTAGGCGCAATAGTATACTTTGCTAAGATAATTCAATGGACTTTCCCTGACTTCTCTGTAGATAAAAATATTGTTCAACTAAAAGAACTGCAAAAAACATTGGAAGAAAATGGTGTCATATCAACTAAACAACATCGTTTCATTATAGTAGCAAACAAAAAAGGTTAGATATATTTATTATCTAACCTTTAATCATGACTTTTAATTACTAATGCTCTGCCCGAGTGTAGTATAATTTCCGCTTCTTTTCCTAATATTTCGTTACTTATCCCTCTTGTAGATGAAAAATCAATTCTTTCATCATATAGTTCGTAAGCCATTCCAACAGTTGAAATTTGCATTCCTTCTTTATCTAATGGAATAATCGAAATGTATTTATATCCATTATTATCTATAATCATTTTACCTTCAAGGTATATTATCTCATTGTAATTATTTATAATTTTGCCCTTAATTCCCTCTCTAAAGAGTTTTTCCAGTAAAAAGACATTAGATATCGAATGATCTAATCTAGTGCCTATACCTGCCAATATGGTGACCTCAGTAGGATTTCTTTTTACGGCTTCGATTACTGCTAATTCAGAATCTGTAAAGTTTTTTCTAACATCAAATTTTAAGATTTCCACGTCCTTTGAAACAGATTTGAAATCGTTAATGGAATCGAAATCTCCTAATAGTAAATCAGGCTTTATATTCAGTCTGGAAAGTTTATCATAACCGCTGTCTGCACAAATAATATAGTCAGCTTTAGATACTTCCGATTTAATTAATTCATCAGAATCAGTAGCTCCACCAGCTACAATTAAACATTTCACTCTTTTTCACCACTTAGTATACGTTTGAAAGCTTTAGTGTTTTCAACTGTGTTTTTACCATCAAATATTGCTGATCCAGCAACTATAGCGTCAGCTCCAGATGCAATGACTTCTTTAACATTGTCTAATTTCACTCCACCATCCACTTCAAGTATTATGTCTCTGTCTCCTATTAACTCTCTAGTCTGTCTGATTTTATCATACATTGCTGGAATGAAAGACTGTCCACCAAAACCTGGATTAACACTCATAATTAAAATCAAATCAATATCGTCTATGATGTAGTCCAATACATTTAACGACGTACTAGGATTTAACGAAACTCCTGCTTTGATACCAGCTGCTTTAATAGTCTGAATCACTCTGTGTAGATGTATAGTTGATTCGGGATGAACTGTAATGATATCACACCCTGCTTCTATAAACTCATCTATATAGTTTTCTGGACTATCTATCATTAAATGGGCATCAAATACCTTATTACTATGTTTTCTTAAGTCTTTTATTAACTTTGGTCCAAAAGTAATATTTGGAACGTATTTACCATCCATTACGTCTAGATGAATAAAGTCAGTTCCACCTTCTTCTATATCCTTAATTTCATCAGCAAGTTTAGAAAAATCTGCTGATAGAATTGACGGAGATAATTTTACCATTAATACTTCCTCCTATCCATAATGCTGTCATAAAAACTAATGTAATTATCATATCTAAATTGTGGAATTTCTTCCAATTCTACTAATTTTTTTATTTCACATCCAGGTTCTTTGTAGTGATTACAATTCATAAACTTGCATTTACTACTGTTTTTAACAAACTCTGGATACAGTGATTTTATTTCAGAAGCATCTTCAATAAAATCTAGTTCTAGCGAACTAAATCCTGGAGTATCTAAAATATAAGAATCAGAACCATATTTTATCATTTCAACATGTCTAGTAGTGTGTTTACCCCTTTTGGTTTTATCACTTACTATACCTGTTTCAAAATCTACTTCTGCCATTATATTTATAATAGATGATTTGCCAACTCCAGATGGACCTGCAAGAGCAGTAGTCAATCCTACCATATGGTCTTTTAATTCATCTATCCCTTCACCTGTAAATGTGCTACATAAAAAGACATCAAAACCACTTTTAGTATATTCTTCCTTATACTTTTTTGCAGATTCAATGTCTAAATCAATTTTATTGATACAAATTTTCGGTGTGATTTCATTATGAAAAGCTAAAAGTATAATTTTATCTATAAGCCAAGGATTTATCATCGGTTGATCTATACTGCTGACGACTAATATTTGGTCAACATTTGCAACAGGAGGTCGTATCATCTTGTTTTTCCTAGGGAAAATTTCAGAAATCATTCCCGTTCCATCACTGTCCATCTCGATTAGTACGTCATCACCAATGGTAGGTGTTATACCACCTAATCTAAAAATACCTTTTGCTTTCGTTTCAATAATACCTGTATCGGTGGCTATATAGTAAAAGCCACCGATACCCTTAATTATCTTTCCTCTCATTTTATATCCTTCATTGTAAAGTTTTTATACCATTCATCGCCATTAAAGTAGATTTCATATTTAGCATCTTCAGTACCATCTACCTTTATGCTTATTGAAGTATCATCTTCTTTTATGGTCCCTTTGTATATGGTTTCCTTGTCTCCATTTTCATATCTAACAACATATATATCCTTATTTACACTTCCTGATGGTATATATATATTAGCAGTTCTAGTCAATACTCCTGAACTTGAAGTTTCTTCTTCTTCATTTTCATTAGAATTATTATCAGGTTCTTCAGTAGGTTCATCTGGTTCTTCAGATGGACTAGACCCGATCGATACAGTAATGTCTACTTTAGTTCCCACTGGTGTCATTTCACCTTTAGGAATACTTTGATCCATTACATCCCCTTTTCCTACTCTATCAGTGTAGTCTTCCTTAACATTTCCGATATCAAATCCTGAATTCTTAAGATTTCTTATGGCATCTTCTTGTTTAACGCCATAAACATCAATCATAGCTTTCTTTTCTGCTTCTTCAGCTTTTCTAGTTACCATTATTGTGACTTCTGTATCTTCTGGATAATCTTCATCGGCTTTAGGATCTTGAGCAATTACAACTCCTGGAGTTCTAGTATCATCTTCGTCCACGATATCATCATGGTCTACATTTATGAATTTTAATTTAAACCCTGCTTCTTGTAATTTTTTTATTGCCTCTTCTTCTTCCAAGTCCATTACATTAGGCATAGTAATAAACTCTTCGTCTGATTCAGCATTAAGTTTTACTTTAACTACAAAGCCTTTTTTCACATTTCTATTAGGTGTATAGTTTTCATCAACTATAGTTCCTACTGGGAATCCATCATTCCTCATAGTTTCATCTAAGACTTCTAAAGTAAGTCCTAACTCATCTTCGATATATATTCTTGCCTCTTCAGGAGTAAGTCCTTTAATTGACTTTTCAATTTTAACTTCTGAAGAAGTATCTCTATTTCCACCGAAATTAGGCATTTTTAAAAGTAGTATAAACAGTCCTGTTGCGACTACTAATGCCAATAATATACCTAGTATGACTCCAAGTGCACTCTTGCCTTTGGAATTCTTTTTCTTTTTGTTATTAGAGCTTTGAGTAACCCTATTTTTATCTGGTGATTTCACAGTACTCCTTCTTATCTGTTTTTGATTTGAAGCCTTTTGACTCTTTTCATATTCTTTTCTAGCAAATTCATCATTATGAAGAATTACAGTATTATCAGAATCTGTATCATCATTATTTATTCTTTTCTTTGACAAATCTAAAGAGTTTAAATCTCTTAATAGTTCATTTATATTTGAATACCTATTAACTGGTTCCTTGTTTGTCATTTTCAATACAACTCTATCAATCTCAGAAGGTATGCTTGATATGATAGCAGAAGGTTTTGGCATACTTTCCTGTACTTGCTTCAATGCTATACTAATAGGATTGTCAGCATCATACGGTACTGTACCTGTAAGCATCTCGAAAAATACTATTCCTAGGGAATATATATCTGATCTTACATCAGTAGATTTTCCACGTGCTTGTTCTGGCGAAAAATAATAAACAGAACCTAATATGTCATTTCCAGCAGTAACAGTTGCATTGTTTGCTGCTTTTGCAATACCAAAATCCGTTACTTTTATTGTGTCGTCTTTCGTTACCATTATATTTTGTGGTTTTATATCTCTATGCACAATATTGTTGTTATGTGCAACTCTAAGAGCATCTGCAATCTCCTTTAAGTAGTAAATA
>JAAYFG010000094.1 GCA_012728335.1 Tissierellia bacterium
GACCATGGAGTTATGTATGGGACTATACAATTTTATAAAGCATGTAAAAAACATGGAATAAAGCCTATACTTGGCTGTGAAATATATGTTACTAATACCGACTATATGTTAAAAGATAATTTGAACCGAAAGTATTATCATTTAGTGGTTTTAGCAGAAAACGAAGAAGGATATCAGAACTTGTTAAAGATAGTATCCGAAGGGTTCGTAAACGGATATTACTATAGACCAAGGGTTGATTACAATATATTACGTAAGTATTCTAAAGGGATAATTGCAACCTCAGCTTGTTTAGGTGGGGAAGTTCAGTCTGCCCTTTTAGACGGAAATTATAACAAAGCAAAAGAAGTCGCACTTTTATATAATGATATTTTTGGAGAGGGCAATTTCTTTTTAGAACTTCAAGATCATGGGATGCCAGAGCAGATAAGAGTAAATGAAGATTTGAGGGTACTTAGTAAAGATGTAAACATAGAACTTATTGCATCAAATGACACTCACTATTTGAATAAAAGCGATTCAATATCTCATGATGTACTTCTTTGCGTTCAAACTGGAACTACAATTCATGAAGAAAATAGAATGAAATTTCCAAGTGATGAGTTCTATTTGAAATCACCTGAAGAAATGTATGAGCTATTTCCAGAAGATAGTGAAGCACTTCAAAACACTCAGAAAATTGCACACAGATGCAATGTTGAAATTGAGTTTCACAATTTACATCTACCTCAATTCGATGTACCTGAAGGATATACTAATACTGAATATTTAGAGTATTTAGTGAAAATAGGGCTAAATGAGAGATATGATGAAATAACTAAAGAAATTGAAGAACGATATAAATATGAATACGACACGATAGTAAAAATGGGATACATAGATTATTTTTTAATCGTATGGGACTTTGTGAGATATGCAAAAGAGAATGATATCCCAGTCGGTCCAGGAAGAGGTTCTGCGGCAGGAGCTCTAATTTCCTATGCTCTGGGAATTACTGATGTGGACCCGCTGAAATACAGTTTACTATTTGAAAGGTTTCTAAACCCTGAAAGAGTTTCAATGCCAGATATAGATATAGATTTTTGTTATGAGAGAAGAGAAGAAGTAATAAAATACGTTATTGACAAATATGGTGCTGACAGAGTAGGGCAAATAGTGACTTTTGGAACTATGGCTGCAAAAGGTGCAATTAGAGACGTTGGGCGAGCATTAGATATGACCTACGGAAAAGTCGATTATATTGCTAAATTAATTCCAGGTGATATTGGAATGACTATAAAAAAAGCACTGGATATTTCCAAGGAATTGGAAAAAAATTACGAAGAAGATTTGGACGTAAAGAGGCTTATAGATTTTGCAATCTCAATTGAAGGCTTACCAAGACACACATCAACACATGCAGCAGGAGTATTGATATCTAAAGAACCGGTAACAGAATATGTTCCTCTTACTAGAAACGGTGATATAATTGCAACTCAATTTAATATGATAGAGCTTGAAGAATTAGGTCTATTGAAAATGGACTTTTTAGGACTTAGAACTCTGACTGTATTAAAAGATGCTGTTGAATTGGTAAAGGCGAATCATGGCGTCGATATAGATTTTGATAAAATAGATTATGAAGATGCAGATGTGTTAAAGATGTTTGCTAAAGCTAATACGCTTGGTATATTTCAATTTGAAAGTGCTGGTATGAGGGCTTTCTTGAAAGAATTAGAGCCCAATGTATTTGAAAACTTAATCGCTGCAAACTCACTTTTTAGACCTGGACCTATGAACCAAATTCCTACATTTGTAGAGTGGAAGAAAGATCCATCAAAGATAAAGTATATCCATCCTAAATTGGAAAGCATCTTAGATGTAACTTATGGATGTATAGTTTACCAAGAACAGGTAATGCAAATTGTTAGAGAAATTGGTGGTTATTCTTTTGGTCGTGCAGACTTAGTTAGAAGGGCTATGTCCAAGAAGAAGATGGACGTCATGGAGCAAGAGCGTAAAAAGTTTGTATTTGGTGAAACTGATGGGGATGGCAATGTTGTATTAAGCGGTGCAATTAGAAACGGTGTAGATGAAAAATCGGCAAATAAGATATTTGATTTAATGATAGACTTTGCCAATTATGCCTTTAATAAAAGTCACTCTGTTGCATATGCAATAGTTGCGTTTAGAACTGCATGGCTAAAATATTATTATCCAGTTGAATTTATGGCTGCACTTATTTCTTCGGTGTTATTGTCTTCAAAACAGGTCGCTCAGTATATTGATGAGTGCAAGAGGCTTAATATAGAAGTTTTAAGACCTGATATTAACAAGTCCTTTAAGAAATTTACTGTTGATGATGGAAAGATAAGATTTGGACTCCTTGCTATTAAAGGCGTTGGAGAGAATGCAATAGATGCAATAGTAAAAGCTAGAGACTTAGGTGGAGATTTTACGAATTTTAAAGAGTTGATTGAAAGGGTTGAAGAAATCGACTCAACGGCTATAAATAAAAGAGTGATTGAAAGTTTGATTAGATCAGGAGCACTAGATGAAATTGGTCCAAGTAGAGCTCAATTGCTTGCAGTATTTGAAGAGGTCATAAATAGTATTCATGCTGAATCAAAGCGAAATATTGCTGGACAAGCAAATTTGTTTGATATACTGGCAAATGACAATCCTGATGTAAATACTGATATTCACTATCCAAATATACCAGAATTTGGGACTAAAGAAAAACTTCTTATGGAAAGGGAAATGACTGGAATATTTATTTCAGGACATCCACTTGACCCATATGAAGATTCAATAAAGAAATTTTCTCAAGTTTCAATAGCAGATATAATAGACGGAGCTGAAGACGATTTAAACACCAGTTTTGTAGACGGAAGAAGAGTTCAGATAGCGGGAATTATCATGGAAAAGAAAAACATGATTACAAAGAATAAGAATATGATGGCATTTTTAAGAGTTGAGGATTTAGTTGGAAGCATAGAATGTGTTGTATTTCCAAATGTATATGAAAAGCACTCACAAATTTTAAATGAAGACTCAGTAATAGTAGTAAGAGGGAAATTAAGTGTATCTGATGTTGAAGATACTAAAATCTTAGTGGAATCCATAGTTTCAATTAGTGATATGGAAAGTGTGGTTGAGGATTCTACTGAGTACAGAGCAGTGAAAAAACCTGAAGAAAAACTCTTTATAAAGCTTAAAAGCAAAGAGAATGTTGATGAATTCAGGGATGTGGTAAGTGTACTTTGCAAGTATAAAGGTGACACTCCAGTTATTTTTTATTTCTCTGATGAACGAGTTTCACTTACGAAAAAAGAAATTTGTATAGAAGAATCAAAAATAAATGATATAAGAAACGAATTTAAGGGTATTCTTGAATTTAAGGATATTATTTTGAAATGATATAGAGGGGGAATACGATGAAAACTATTGGAATACTTACCAGTGGTGGAGATGCTCCTGGAATGAATGCAGCTATTAGAGCTGTAGTTAGAACTGGATTGTTCAATAAATTGAAAATACTTGGGATAAAAAATGGCTATAAAGGTCTTATAGATGGAGATATAGTAGAAATGGGAATATCTTCTGTAGCAGATATTATTCAACGTGGTGGAACTGTTTTAGGAACTGCGAGAAGTAACGATTTTCAAACTGAAGAAGGTTTACAAAGGGCATTAAATGTAATAGACGTATATAAAATTGATGGAATAATAGTTTTAGGTGGAGATGGAACCATGAGAGGAGCCGGGAAATTGGCTAAGAATGGCATTCCAACGATTGCTATTCCTTGTACTATTGACAATGATTTAGGATATACAGATTTTACAATAGGATTTTGGACTGCAGTTGAAACTGTAGTAGACGCTATTGGAAAGTTGCGAGATACTTCGTCATCACATAGTAGAGCGAATGTAATTGAAGTAATGGGAAGAAATTGTGGAGACTTAGCTCTTTATTCTGCCCTTGCAGGTGGAGCTGAAAGCATAATTGCTCCTGAACAACCTACTGATATAGATGAGGTATGTAAAAAAGCCATGCAAGGTAGATTGAGAGGCAAGAGACACAATTTAATAGTACTTGCAGAAGGAGTAGGCAATGCCTATGAAATAGCAGATGAAATTATTGATAGAACCGGAATTGACACTAGGGTGACTGTTTTGGGACATATACAAAGAGGAGGAACTCCTAGTTCAATTGATAGGATAATGGGCTCGGAAATGGGTAGAATTGCTGTTGAATCACTGATTGCAGGAAATACAAATTTAGCAGTTGGTATCAAAGATAATAAAATGATTCAATTGGAGATAGATGAAGCATTAAATGTAAAAGCAGAGTTTAATTATGATTTATATGACACAGTAAACATACTGTCCATATAGTTAAGGAGGACTGAAAAATGCTAAAGAAAACCAAAATAGTATGTACTATTGGACCAGCATCAGAAGATAAGGAAAAACTTAAAGAAATGATGCTTAATGGGATGAATGTTGCAAGACTAAATTTCTCTCATGGTTCATATGATGAACACCAAATTAGAATCGATACTATTAAAGAAGTTAGGGAAGAACTAGGACTTCCTATTGCAATTATGTTAGATACTAAAGGGCCTGAGATAAGGCTTAAAAACTTTAAGGATGATATGACTGTTGAATTAAATACTGGCGATAAATTTACTATTACTACGAGAGACATCTTAGGTGATCAGACTATTGTTGCAGTATCCTATACTGGAATCGTCGATGACTTAAAAATTGGAGACAGTATATTAATTGACGATGGATTAGTTGAACTTAAAGTATTAGAAAAGCCTAATGCTACCGATTTATTGTGTGAAGTTTTAAACTCAGGTGAGATTAAAAACCATAAAGGAGTAAATCTTCCAAATATCAAAACAAATTTACCGGCAGTTACTGAAAAAGATAAAGAAGATATCCTATTTGGTATAAAAAATGATTTAGACTTTATAGCTGCTTCTTTCATAAGAAAAGCAGAAGACGTTAATATAATAAGAAAAATACTTGAAGATAATAATGGCGATAATATAGATATAATATCCAAAATAGAAAATGCAGAAGGCATTGACAATATGGATGAAATCATCAAAGTTTCTGATGGAATAATGGTTGCTCGTGGAGATATGGGTGTAGAAGTCAAAACTGAAGAAATACCTCTTATTCAAAAAGAAATGATTAAGAAGTGTAATGAAGTAGGTAAACCTGTAATTACTGCAACACAAATGCTTGATTCGATGATGAGAAATCCTAGACCTACAAGAGCAGAAGTTACTGACGTTGCAAATGCAATTTTAGATGGAACTAGTGCAATAATGTTATCTGGAGAGACTGCAGCAGGAAAATATCCTATTGAAGCAGTGAAAACTATGCATAATATTGCTGTTAGAACTGAAGAATCTATGGACTACAGAAGAATCCTTTATGATAAATCAGCACATTTAGAAAACACTACGACAAATGCAATTAGTAAATCTACTTGTACGATTGCACAGGATTTAGGAGCACAAGCAATATTGACTGCTTCTTCATCAGGGAATACTCCTAAGGCTATTTCAAAATTCAAACCAAAAGAGACAATTATTGCAGTTACTATGGACGAGAGAGTAAGCAGAAAATTATCTCTTGAGTGGGGAGTAGAAACTGCTATGTCCGCTAGATATGAAAACACAGACGAATTATTTGACGGTGCAGTTGAATCTGCAATAAAAGCTGGATATGTCAAAGAAGGAGATTTGGTAGTCATCACAGCTGGCGTACCAGTTGGTATATCTGGAACTACTAATCTTATAAAAGTTCATACGATTGGTAAAATATTGCTTACAGGAACGGGTATAGGCGAAGAAAGTGGAACTGGTAAAGTCGTTGTAGGAAACACTGAAAATGAATTATTACCAAAATTTGAACAAGGTGATATATTAGTTTGTCAATCTACAGATAGAGACATGATTAAATTTATGGAAAAAGCTTCTGCCGTAGTAGTTGAAGAAGGCGGATTCACAAGTCATGCAGCTATTGTAGCGATTAATCTTAATATTCCAACTATAGTTGGTGTAGCAGATGCCACTACTATATTAAAAGATGGAGATATAATAACAGTAGATGCTAGTTCAGGCCAAATTTACAAAGGAATAGCAAGAGTAAAATAATAAATTCAAACTACTTAAGGAATGGGTGTAAGAGCTCATTCCTTTTTAGAATATGAAGATAAATATATAAAAACTTAGTTTACTAGCCATTTATTTGATATAATTGTGGTATGTGATTAGTTTTAGTTATTAAGGAGGATATATGCAAGCAGCAATTTTTGATTTAGACGGTACGATATTAGATTCAATTCCTTTTTGGTCTATTGCACTTCCAGAGTTTTTTAAGAAAATAGGATTTGATTATTATGAAGAGTTAGCAAATATAAGACATTTAAATGTGAAAGAATCTTGTGAATACTTGGTAAACACTTACAATTTAGACATTAGTGCGGAAGAGCTAAAAAGCACTTTTGATGCAGAATTAAAGATACAATATGGTGAGAAACTACAGATGAAAGAGAATGCTATTGATGTGTTAAAGACTTTGAAAAATCGTGATACTAAAATGTGTTTGGCTACTGCTACAGAAAGTCCTTTCGCAGAATTAGTAGTAGATAGATTTGATTTATGGAAGTATTTCGAGTTTGTTCATACTGGAAATATGGGAGATTACAATAAGAATCAAATAGAGTATTTTTATTATCTTTCAGAGAAAATGGATTCAGAACCTAAGAGATGTACGGTTTTTGAAGATTCTCTACATTGCATAGAAACTGCAAAAAAAGCTGGTATGAGAGTTGTAGCTTTTACTAAAGACACCCATACAGACACGATAGATAGAATAAAAGAAATTTCTGATATCGTGACGCCATCTATTAAGGATTTAGATTTGAATTTATTATATAGATAAAGGATGATTGAAATGAAACGAAGTGATAAAGGTTTGGCATTTATGCTTCAATATGAAAACATAGCTTGGTATGAAAATGGAGTAGTACGAATTCTCGATAGAAGAGTTTATCCAAATGAAATAAGTTATGTGGATTGTCATAGTTATTCAGAGGTAGTACAAGCAATAACTGATATGGTTACTCAGAGTGGAGGACCATACTCAGCTGCAAGGATGGGAATGGCGTTAGCAGCGTATGAGTGTAGGAATGAAAAAGAGAGCTATCAAGTAGAGTTTTTGAAAAATGCAGCAAAAACCATATCTAATGCAAGACCAACTACTAGAAAAAGAATGGAATTAGTTACTGATGAATGCTTGAAAATTGCTTTTGATGCCCTAAAAAATGGTGAAGTTGTTTCTGAGAAAATATTTCATCATGGCATTGAGGCACTTAATGATAAATATGATAAATTTGATTTAGTTGCTAAAAACCTTGTTAATATGTTTCCGAAATCGGGCAATGTTATGACTCAATGTTTTGGAGAAACCATAGTAGGTTGTATGTTAAGAGAAGCAAAAAATAGAAAATTGGATATAAGCATGTATATACCAGAAACTAGACCTTATTTTCAAGGAGCAAGATTGACTGCAAGCGTAAGCCAAGACCAAGGGTTTGATACTACTGTAATTACAGATAATATGGTTGCTTTCACTATGCAACAAAAAGGTATAGATGTATTTACTTCTGCAGCAGATGCAATATGTTTAGACGGATATGTGGTAAATAAAATAGGCACTTACCAAATGGCAATAGTAGCAAAGGAATTGGAAGTTCCGTATTTCGTAACTGGATTTCCAGATATAGCTCATCCCACTATAAAAACTGTAGAAATAGAATATAGGGATCCAGAGTTTGTCCTACAAGCCATGGGTGTTAGAACTGCAATGAAAGGCGTAAAAGGAATGTACCCGTCCTTTGATATTACTCCACCACATTTAATATCTGGAGTGGTGACAGATAAAGGCATATTTTCAGCTTATGATTTGGACAGTTATGTTCATGATAACTTCATAGAACCATAAATATTAATAAAGATATGGTTTTATTTATAGTTTTATTATAAAATACCTTTTAGATAAATAATGATCATGGAGTGATTTGATGGTAGATAATGAACTTATTAAAGAAGAGAGTTCTATTATTGGCAATGGTATTAATGGTTTAAAACCACTTAAAGATATAGAGAGAAGCATTATAAAGACATATAGAAAGCATATTTGGACTAAATTCATTAAAGGCTTACAAGAATTTGAGATGTTAAACGAGGGAGATAAGGTTGCAGTAGCGATTTCCGGTGGAAAAGATAGTCTTCTATTGGCAAAATTGTTCCAAGAGTTACAAGCTCATTCTAAATATGATTTTGAGGTAGTATTTATTGCTATGGATCCCGGATACGCACCGGAGAAAAGAAGACAGTTAGAAGAAATCACTAAATATTTAAACATACCTACACATATTTATGACTCAGATGTTTTTGCAGTAGCTGAAAAAGTCTCTGAAGAAAATCCTTGCTATATGTGTGGAAGAATGAGAAGAGGAAGTTTGTACTCTAAAGCTCAAGAGCTAGGGTGCAACAAATTGGCATTAGGGCATCATAGAGATGATGTTATAGAAACTGTATTACTAAATGTGCTTTGCTCAGGTAATTATAAGACGATGATGCCAAAATTGAAATCTAAGAACTTTGAAGGTATGGAACTTATTCGACCTATGTATTTCGTCGAAGAAGAGTATATTCATAGGTTTTTTAGAAGTACTGGGCTAGAACCATTGGATTGTGCTTGTACTGTAACTTCTAAGACTGAGGATATGGGTAAAAGAGCTGAGATAAAGGAATTAATAAAAACTTTGACGAAAACATTTGATAATGTTGAATCTTCTATAATGAGGTCAGCATATAATGTTGAAATAGGAAGTATAATTGGATGGAAAGATATAGAGGGAAATGAGAATAGTTTCCTAGACTTTTATGAAAATAGGAGGAATTGATGAAGCTTATATCATGGAATGTAAATGGTCTTAGAGCTGTTATGAATAAAGGTTTCTTAGATTATTTCAACGAAGCGGACGCAGATATTTTCTGTATGCAAGAAATTAAGATGCAAGAAGGTCAATTAGACCATGAGTTTGAAGGGTATTATGAATACTATAACTATGCAGTGAAAAAAGGTTATTCTGGAACTGCGATATTAAGTAAAGTGGAACCAATCAGTGTAAGTTATGGGATAGGAATAGAGCATCATGACCAAGAGGGAAGAGTTATTACTGCTGAATATGACAATTTTTATTTAGTAAACTGTTATACTCCAAATTCGCAAAAAGAACTTGCTAGACTGGAGTACCGTATGGAATGGGAAAGTGATTTTAAAGATTATTTAAGACGATTAGATGATGTTAAACCTGTTATACTATGTGGTGATTTAAATGTTGCTCATAATGAAATAGACTTAAAAAACCCTAAGACCAATAGAAAAAGTGCAGGTTTTAGTGATGAAGAAAGAAATGCTATGACCGAACTGTTAAGTGCAGGTTTTGTGGATAGTTTCAGATATTTTTATCCAGAATTGGAAGATCAATACACTTGGTGGAGCTATATAACTAAAGCAAGAAGTAGAAATGCTGGATGGAGAATAGACTATTTTGTAGTATCTGAAAAGTTTATAGACAATGTAGAAGATGCAAAAATAGCATCTGATGTAATGGGATCTGACCATTGTCCAGTAGTTTTAGAATTGAAGTAGGAGGATTTTTGTGAAGATAGTATTTTATGATTCCAAAATGTATGATGACTTAGATCTTACAGAGTTTAGGAGTCTGGGAGATGTTGAAATATATTCTGTTACAGAAGATTCAGAATTATTAGATAGAATTAAAGATGCAGATATTATAGTAAACCATACTACTGATATAGAAAGGGAATTAATTGAACAATTAAGTTGTAAATTAATTGCATTGACATCTACGGGATATGATAGAGTTGACATTGAAGCTTGTAGAGATAATGGAATTATGGTTGCTAATGTTCCAAGTTATGGAGAACATGCAGTTGCTCAAATGACAATGAATCATATATTAAATCTATATTCAGGGTTTTATGAATTGATGAATAGTGTAAAAAATGGTGAATGGGAAAAAGCTGAAGATTTTACTTATTGGTATGGTAACCCAAGAGAACTACATGGAAAAACATTAGGAATTTTGGGATATGGAGCAATAGGCAAGAGCGTAGGAAGAATAGCAGAGTCTTTTGGGATGAAAATACTTCCGTATACTTCTAGTGGTGACTTATCACTTGAAGAAGTATTGAGTGAATCTGACTGCATCACTATTCATTTACCATTAACTGAAAAGACCAAGAATCTAATTAACAAAGATACAATATCACATATGAAAGAAACTGCTTTCATAGTTAATACTGCTAGAGGTGGAATTGTTAATGAACAAGATTTAGCAGATGCTTTGAACAGTGGGAAAATTGCTGGATGTGGCTTAGATGTATTGACTAATGAACCACCGAATGCAAATGACCCATTAATGAATTCAAAAAACACATATATTACTCCTCATGCAGCATGGGTAGCGAAAGAAGCAAGAGAGAGAATGATTAAAACTACAGTTGAAAATATTAAAGCCTTTATGAAAGGTGAATATATAAATATAGTAAACAAATAAGGGGGAAAATTAATGTCAAATATTTTATCAGTACCTATTACTGACAAACTTACCTATATAGGGGTAAACGATAGAACTACACAACTTTTCGAGAATATGTGGCCGCTAGAAAACGGGGTTAGCTATAACTCATATCTTATTACAGATGAGAAGACTGCACTTTTAGATACGGTAAAAGTTAATAGAATGGATGTGTTCTTAGAAAAACTAGATGAAGCATTGGAAGGTAGAAATTTAGACTATCTAGTTATTCAGCATATGGAGCCTGATCATTCTGGAGCAATAGAAACAGTAATGGAATTATATCCTAATGTAAAGTTAGTTGGTAATAAAAAGACTAGAGAGTTTTTAAAGAATTACTATGATATTGAAGAAGAAAGTTTTATAGAGGTAGTAGAAGGAGATAAATTAGAATTAGGTGAAACAAATCTTACTTTCTATATGACTCCTATGGTTCATTGGCCAGAATCCATGGTTAGTTTTGACGAAAAAAATGGTATCCTATATTCTCAAGACATATTTGGTTCTTTTGGAGCATTAGGTGGGCCAATTTTCGATGATGAAATCAATTGGGATCTATATCTTCCAGAAACTATTAGATACTATACAAATATAGTTGGAAAATACAGCAAACAAGTTCAAATTGCAATGAAGAAACTTGGCGCATTGGACATCAAAATGGTCTGTGCAGTTCATGGACCAATTTGGAGAGATAATCCAGGTAGAATAATTGATTTATATGCAAAATTGGCAAATTATGAAACTGAAGAAGGAGTAGTAGTAGTTTACGGCTCAATGTACGGAAATACTGAAAAAATGGCAGAAACAATAGCTAGATCACTTTCTGCAAATGGAATTAAGAACATTAAATTATATGATGTATCTAAAACACACCTATCATATTTATTATCAGATCTATGGAGATATGATGGAATAGTATTAGGTTCATGTACCTATAACAATGGAGTATTTCCATTGATGCAAAATTTACTACAGACTTTATTAAAACAAAAAATGAGTAATCATACATTAGCAGTGTTTGGATCTTACGGATGGGGTGGAGGATCTGTAAGAGACCTTATGAAATTTGCTGAGGAATCTAAATACGACTTAGTTGAAACTACTGCAGATGCCAAAGGTTCAGCAACGAAAGAAGATTTGGAACTATGTAAACAAATAGGTAAAGAAATGGCAGACATCCTTAAAGCTAAAAGAGCATAAATAATACTTGAGCGGGAAAAGTCAAGCTTCCCGCTTAATTGAAACATAAATTTAATATTATTAGTTCGCACAAAAGGATATAATTCAGTAAAGGGGTGAATGCTATGGAATCAAAAGTTGGCAGTAGGGAAAAGTTTCTTTCTATTGCAATGACTGCGATTATTTTGCTATTAGTCTTAGTAAATATGGTTTTTGTAACGGCACAAGGTGATATAGAAGTTGTTTTAGATGAACCGATTGGTGATGTAATCGTACAAGGATCTGAAGTAAAATATAGATTAAATGTAAAACTTCCAAGCAATATTAGTAATTACAGAAGTTTATATATTACACTTAGACTAAGTGAAGGTCTTAGCTTAACAGAATATGATTTGAAAAATAAAGATATAATAGGTAATGATGTGGATGTCATGTCTACTGCGCATTCAGATGCTAGGTATAGCTATATTACTATTAGAGCAAATGATTTATCAAAAGTAAAAGATGTAAATTCTATTGCGCTGGATGTATATGCAATAGTAAACAATAGAGCAGAAATCAATTCTAAAATAACAAACTCATACTCTGTTTCATATCAACAATTGGACAGTAGTCCTGTTAGTTATCAAATGAAGCAAGAATCTAATTCAAGAGTTGTAGGAAGAGATTATAATGATGATGACAATGTAATTACACTAGTAGATGATAGTCATTTAAGTAATGTAGAAAAAGACCACAATATTCAATATGAAGGTCAAACTCCATTGAATATACTATCTGGTAGAATCTATGCTGATTATATGAACACTATTAAAGGTTTTACAGATCCAGGTGCAAAAGTGAAAATTAAGTTCATTTCTAACAAAGAAGAAGTAGTTGAAGTTACTGCAAATAGAAATGGTGAATTTACTTTTAAAATACCTGTGATGAATTTGAATCCTATAATAGTTATAAATGCGCAATCTGCTAATAAACATGAAAGCAATGACTACATATTGACACATGTAGATGAAAGAACTATTCAGTATGATGATTTAATAGAATTAATGGATAATTTAGATGCAATAGGTCGTAAAGATTTGACTATGTCCGTTATGGATAAGATTAATGAAACATTGGCACTTACTAGCATTACGTTAATGAGCGAAGAACCACCTGCACAGATGATATATGAATCATATAGAGATTTGTATTTTGCCAGTCTTCAAGGTGAGAGCATGATAAGTCAAGTATCAATAGTTCATGATCCTTATATTACTGGATATCCAGAAGGAACATTTATTCCAGAAGGCAGAATAACTAGAGCAGAGATTTCAACAATCTTCTCTAGAATAATAGCAAACGGTGAAGTTGCAAATTCAAGTGGACTTTATTATTCAGATGTTGATTCAAGTAAGTGGTATAGTAAATATATTGCCCACATGAGTCAAGTAGGCTTAATGCAAGGTTATGATGATGAGACATTTAGGCCTGAACAGGCAGTAACAAGAGCTGAAATGGCAACGATAATTTCTAGATACAAGAATTTAAGCAGTGAGTCTCGTAATATTTATGATGATTTAGATTTAGATTTCTGGGCAGCTGGAAATATTTTAAAAGTTACTGAAGCGGGATATGTAAATGGTTATCCTGATGGAACATTCCGTCCGCAAAATAGAGTAACTAGAGCTGAGGCTGTTACTATGATGAATAGAGTTTTGGAAAGAAATCCTGATGAAAGATTTATTGATAATAATAGGATAAGACCTTTCAGCGATATAAGAAATCACTGGGCAGAATATCAGATAATTGAGGCTGCTGTGGAACATAGCCCTGAATTAGTAAATGGAAGAGAAAACAATTGGATTAAATAGTGAATATTAGACTTAGTTCAAAACTGGACTAAGTCTTTTTATGTAAAAAAACTTAGTTAATTCTCAGACAAACGATAAATATTTATTGTTTTATGATATAATACCACGAGAAGGTGATATATTGAATTATGAAATAAAAAACAAAGCATATGGGAAAATAAATCTATACTTGAAGATTCTTAATAAAAGAGAAGATGGATACCATGATATTGATACCTTAATGCAAAAAATAGATTTGTACGATGATGTGTATATAAAAAAGAATAATAGAAACATATTGAATATAACTTGTAATGATGAGACAATTCCGACTGATGAAACTAATTTAGTTCATAAAGTGTGGGATATTATGAAAGAAATAAAGAGAGATAAATTTGGAATAGATGTACATATTGAAAAGAGAATCCCTAGTGCTGCAGGACTTGCAGGCGGGAGCAGTGATGCTCATTCAATGTTTGTTGGACTAAACGAAATATGGGAACTTGGAATGAAAGATGATGAACTTGCTGAACTATCCAAAAAAATTGGTGCTGATTTGCCATTTTTCTTTGGAGAAAACACTATGCGAGGCATAGGAATCGGCAATGAACTAAGTGTAGTAAATGAGCTTCCAAGCTATAATATTTTAATAGTAAATAATGGAAAACCTCTTAGTAGTGGGGAAATATATTCTAAATTAGATATAGTACCAAATAAATTTGATTATGAAGCAGTAATAGACTATTATAGTAAGAGGAATTTTAATGAATTAAGAAAAGAATCTCTTAATGATATGGAAAGTACATCAATGGGTATTTATCCAGAAATTGAAGAAATAAAGCAAAAAATGTACAAATTAGGTTCAAATTTGTCTTTGATGAGTGGCTCAGGTCCAACGGTTTATGGCATATTTGAAGATGAGGAGAAGCTAGAAAAAGCATATGAATATTTTTCTAAGCAATATCCTAATGTATATCATTCTAAAACTTTAAATTAGGGGTAATTTATGCAAATAATATATAATAATCTATTAGAATTAGAAAAGTCAGGAAAATCAATAAGAACAGGTATAGTAGGTTTCGGTAAAATGGGTAAAACACTTGCATTTCAACTTTTGAAATTAAAAGGCTTCATTCCAAGTGTTATAGTCACAAGAAATCCTCAAAAAGCTAAAGAAAGTCTTATAGAATTTGGACTGAATTCAGAAAACATAGTTCTAGATTCAGAATTTGATGTGATAGAAGAAGCAGTGAAAAACAAACAGACTATAATTACCGATGATTATAAAACAGCTTGTAAACTACCGATAGATGCCATAGTAGATGCCACTGGAGATACTGCTTATGGTGCTAATATTGCGATAGAAAGCATTAAAAACAAAAAGCATATTATTATGCTAAATGTAGAGTGTGATGCGACTATTGGGGCTTCTCTAAATGATTTAGCTAGAGAAAATGGAGTTGTATATACGGGTACTTCAGGAGATGAACCTGGCTCAATTATGGAGTTATTTGAATTTGTTCAAAATGTTGGCCTTGAAATAGTAGTAGTTGGAAAAGGGAAGAATAATCTTCTTGATAACTATATTACAAATGATGATTTAGTTGAAAGCGCTAAAGTCAAAAATGTTTCAACAAAGGCATTAACATCGTTTTGTGATGGAACTAACACTATGATTGAATTGACGGTGGTTGGTAATGCGATAAACTTTAAACCAGATGTTTTAGGCGGTCATGGTGTAACTACGACTGTGAAAGAATTGGGAGATAGCTTTAAAACTATGTCAGAAGGTGGAATTCTTAATGGATATGGAATAGTTGATTTTGCTTTTGGAGTAGCTCCGGGAGTTTTTGTAATAGCGAAAGCAAATAATGATACTGATAAAGAATTACTTAAGTATTTAAATATGGGGGACGGTCCTAATTATGTGTTCCATAGACCATATCATTTGACAAGCATGGAAACTCCCATCACCATATATAAAGCTGTAGTAGAAAATGATTCTACGATTGAACCTATATATGGGCAAGTTTGCGATACAGTTACTTTAGCAAAAAGAGATATTGATGCAGGAGAGTATTTAGAAGGCATTGGAAGCGATATGACATTTGGTAAAATAACTAGTCATGAAGAAACTATAAAAAACGACTATCTTCCGATAGGAATTATAACAAAAAATGCGAAAATGAAGTATAATATAAAAAAGGGACAATTTATAACTCGTTCAATGGTTGAACTAGATTATGAAGAAACCATCGTAAAAATAAGAAGTCAACAGGACAAAAAATAGGAGTTAATACTATATGTATAAGGAAATGAAGGTATCTGCCATTATAGTTGCAGCAGGAAATAGCACTAGAATGGGTGAAATCGAAAAGAGTAAAATATTTTTAGAGGTCAAAGACAATTCGATTATAGAACATACTCTAAATGCATTTGAAGTAGTCGAAGAAATCGATGAGATAATAGTTGTAATCAGAGAAGAAGATGAAGAGATGTTCAGAGAAGCAATTGATTTAAGCAAATCTTCAAAAATCATAAAGATTGTCTACGGCGGAGATACTAGAGAAGAATCAACATGGAATGGTCTGTGTGAAATTGACGAAGAGAGTGATATTATTGTAACACACGACGGTGCTAGACCTTTTATTAACAGTGACATAATTAGAAATGTAATTTATAATGTTGTTGAAAATAAAGCAGTAATAACGGCGGTACCTGTAAAGGATACTATAAAAATCGTTGAACAAGGTAGAAATGTTAAATATACGCCTAAGAGATCGACATTGTATTCGGCTCAAACACCTCAGGCGTTTATGAGTGATATACTATTAAAATCTTATGAATTATTTAAGGGCGAGCAATTTGAAGTTACTGACGATGCTTCGATTGTAGAAAAAGCTGGATATAAGGTTCAAATGATAATGGGAGATTATAAAAATATAAAAATCACTACCGTAGAGGATGTTTTGATTGGTAAAACATTTTTAGGAGAGATAGAATGAGAATAGGAATTGGGTATGACGTCCATAAATTTGGTGATGACAGACAGCTTATTTTGGGTGGTATAAACATTCCATATGAAAGAGGACTAGTTGGTCATAGTGATGCAGATGTCCTTACACACGCCATTATGGACTCGATTTTAGGTGCATTATCGCTGGGAGACATAGGCAAATTATTTCCTGATACAGATGCGGAATATAAAGATATAGACTCAACTGTTTTATTAAGTAGAGTAGATGAGAAAATGAAAAGTATGGAGTATGAAATAGGAAATATAGATACAGTACTGATACTACAACAACCGAAAGTTGCTCCTTATATCGAAGAAATGCGTCAAAAATTATCAGAAGTTTTAAATATCGAGATAGATAAAATTTCTATAAAAGCAACTACTACTGAGTGGTTGGGCTTTGAAGGGCGAGGAGAAGGAGTAAGTGCACAGTCAGTTTGTATATTGAATAAAATATAAAAGACCTACGAATAGAAAAAATTCATAGGTCTTTTATAATTTATATATTCAGTTTTCAAAAGTCAATAATCAACATATCATTTTCATCAAAGTACCAGTCATCAGCATATGCTATTTCCCAATAATATCCATCAGGATCCTGAAAATATCCACTATAGCCACCCCAAGCTACCATTTGAGGTTCTTTAACAATTTTTCCACCGATTTCTTTGACTAATTTAAACATATCATCTACTTCATCTTTGGACTTCATATTACACGCCAATCTTATACCGCAAAGTCCATTTTTGTTTACTTCAGGTTATTTTAAACTATCTTGGCAAGTTCGTCTATTTGGAAAAGCTCAAGTTTACTACCTTGGTTGTTGAAGAACACTACTTCAGAATCATCTCTAGCCAAAGTTTGGAACCCAATACTTTTATAAAAAATGAAGTGATTTCCTTAAATCAGCAACTCCTAGAAATATCAAATTAATCCTATTTATGCAAATACCTTCCATTCATATTATCTCACAAAGTTCTATCTATAATCAGTTAAATCATAAGGGATGTTATTGTTAATTTCAATGCTATCTATTTTAACTTTAGAATCATATACCGATACATTGACTCCATTTATTTCTGCTTCTAAAATTCCTTTAGAAAAATCTGGATCAGTTATCCAATTCAATTTAAAGTTATCAATGCCTTCCATCTGTATTAAGAAGAAGATATAGGCTTCGTAGCCATTATTTTTAGCATCAACGAGTTCACCAATATGTTTAAGACCTCTGGTAGTAGGAGCATCAGGGAATTGTGCTAATCCGTTATTTTCAAGAGTCACTCCTTTTACTTCAATAAAACCTTTCCTATCACCTTTTTCAAAGTATATGTCAAAACGAGAGCTTTTGTAGGTAACTTCTCTTTTCACTAAATCTAAATCTGTTAAACCTTCAATTTTATTGTCGATTAAAGCATCGTAAACCACTTTATTAGGAACTTGAGAATCCATATTGATTAGAGTATTACTTTTTTCTACAGTAATAAGTGAGTACTTTGTTTTTCTAGTCGTTGAATCTGTATGATCTTCAAGATATACATTGACTCCTGGAATTAAAAGTTCCTTGCATCTGCCAGTATTTTTAACATGGACTCTTTCAATTTCATTGTCTATTTTAACTTCAGCAATAAATCTATTAGGTCTACTAATAAACTCACCTTGAACTATTTTGTCATATTGCATATTTCACCTCTATATTTATTTACCACTCAATTATCGTAAGTGAATTCCATTTATTCTTCCACTTATTGCATTTCATATCGTAAATTTCTTTAGTAATCATAATTTTATTAGGTCTAATGATTTGAGAAAACATATCCTCTAATCCAAAAGGAGAATAGGCTATTAGTTCGTTTTCTAACCTAACTCCAATTGATGTGGCTGTGCTAGGCCAAGTATCGATGGCTCCTTCAACTGAAAAATATGGTTTGATTGAAAAACCGAAAGATTTTTCATACCACAAATGAACTCTAGCTTGGTTTTTTACATCTATTCTCACATTTAAATGTGCTAAGTCAGAATTAATTTTATCTCTTAGCTTTGATTCTACTTCTTCAGATAAATCATTATCATAATAGACAAAATCATAGTCGCTTATGCCATAATTAATATCATTTCCAATTTGATAATTCCATATTGTTTGTGCAATACAGCCAGCACCTATGTAGTAGTTATCTATATTTAGTGATTTTGCATAGTTTAAGAGTTCAATTAGTATTGTATTTTGATTTAGTATACTGTATAATTTCTTCATTTCGTCTCTAGAAATCATTATTTACTCCATTCTTTATTTACATTTGTGTTAGATAGATTATATCATAGTATATAAAGAAGAGGACCAAAGAAAAAATGTGTTAATCGGCTAGTTTTTTAGTTATAAATCTGAGATTTAGCAATCTTAAGAAAAAATTAAGAAATACTTTATAGAATCTTTAATAATAGACTGTATTATAAGAATCAGGAGGGATGGTAATGAACGAAAAAGTATTATCACTAAGAGGAGTAACAAAAAAATATAAATCTAGAAGAGTAGTAAATGAAGTGAATTTAGATATAAACAGAGGTGAAATTGTAGGGTTAATCGGTAAGAATGGTGCTGGTAAGACTACAATTCTTAGAATGATAGCAGGACTTGCTGATTCCAATTCTGGAGAAATAGAGCTATTTGGCAAAACTAGTAAATCGGAACAAGTAAATGAAAGAAAAAGAATGGGTTCACTAATAGAAAATCCAGCTATTTATGGAAATATGACAGCAAAACAAAATCTAGAATACTATAGAATTCAAAGGGGGATAACTGATAAAGAATCTGTGAAAAATGCCCTAAAGCTTGTTGGCCTTACAGATACTGGTAATAAACTTGCAAAAAAGTTTTCCTTAGGAATGAAACAAAAACTTGGAATTGCAATTGCAATTCTTGGAAGTCCAGAACTTTTATTATTGGATGAACCTATAAATGGTCTAGATCCAATGGCAATAGTTCAAATTAGGGAATTAATTCATAAGCTAAACAGAGAGAATAATACTACTGTATTAATTTCAAGCCATATATTACAAGAGATGAGCATGGTTGCAAATAAGTATTCTTTTATACATGATGGTAAAATTTTAGAGACGATAACTGCTGAGAAACTGGAAGAAAAATGTCAATTATTCTTAAAACTTAGGGTTAAAGATGTGAAACAAACTACTTTAATATTAGAAAACACATTTAATACCGAAAACTTTAAAGTTATTTCAAATGAAGAAATCCACATATTTGACAATGATTTAAATTCTGATAATTTGATGAAAGAGTTAATAAATGCTGAAATAGGAATTATATCAATGGGAGAGGAAGGTCAAAATCTTGAAGATTATTTCATTAATCTGATAGGAGGGGTTAGTAATGAATAACTATTTGAAATCTGAGTTTTATAGAATAACTAAAACTAAGACACTTAGTGCTTTCTTTAAAGTAATAATGGTTTTAATAGCTGTATTTAGCATGATGATTTTTTTAGGATATAAAGATGTTTTTAAATTCATAAATATAAATAACCCTGAAAGCGATGTTGTAAAACTACTTGAAACAGTTTTTATGTTAGGTTCTTTCCTGTGTTTCATAATAGTTGACAGAATTATAAATACTAATATATCAGAAAAGACACAAAATAATACAGTATCTTCAGGAATAAGTAGAACTACTATGTATATTTCTAATCTTATAACTTCTGCTATTACAGTTATTGCCTTCGGTTTTATAAGTATAATATTTTATTTGATAGCGAGTTCAATATTATTTGGACCGAGTGTAATATTTTCTCAAACAAGTATGAGCATTTTTAGGAACTTTTTATCTGCATATGGAAATGCAATGTTACTTATGATTGCAATAATATCTATGTTTCAAATGTTTAGTTACTTAATGGGCGATATCAATAAGGGAAGAATTGTTTCAGTACTATTTATTTCACTTTATCCAATGATCGTAGATATGATGAAAGGGAGTACAAACCTATTATTTATTATCTTAAATAGAATAGAATTGAGTTTAAAGATAGGACAATTTTCCAAATTTGTTGATATATTTTATGGTTTCGATATAGAAACTCTATTGATAGCAATAGGAACAATTATAGCTTCAAGTATGGTTTGATTAATACCGATAAATAAAAATGAAATGTAGGTGACATAAATGATAAATTATATTAAATCAGAATTATATAGAAGTAGTAGGAGTAAAGGACTGTTGTATTGTATTGTTGGAACATTTTTGTTCGTAGTATTTGCTTTTTTCGTAATGTATGTTGGAAAAACTGAGCCAGTTGAAATGTTTATAGATTATAGCTCTTTGATGAGTGGGTTCAACATGATGGGACATTATGGAATATTAATTATCCTAAGTATATTGTTGGCTAGCGAAATTAAAGATGATTGCTTAAAAAATGCTATTTCAAGTGGAGTAAATAGAAATGCTATAATTCTTGGAAAGATTATCTCATATATAGCAGTTTCTTTAGTGAGTTTTATGATTATAATTGCATTATTATATGGAGTGATATTTTTTAGAACTGGTTTCGGTGTATTAGGTGATCCAGTAGTAAAAACTGTAATTTCTCAAACATTCATAACCCTATTTAATGGCATACCATTGTGGACAGCAGATTTAAGTTTTTTTATATTTGTATTCTTTGCAATCAAAAGTTTATCCATGTCCAGTGCATTAGCTGCACTAACTCCATTATTAGTACCCCAAATTCTTTCTAGTATAATACATTTTGTAAGTGATGGTGTGAGAGAAGCAATCGTATTGGTAATGAACCATATTCCATCAATTATGAATACTGGGCAAGCAAGTAAATTTATGAGTATGAGCAATACAATTGATGTGAAGTATTTTGTGGTAGGGGGTATATACTTATTAGTGTTTACTTTTCTAACATGTGTAGTGATTAGAAAGAGAGAGTTTTAGGAGAGGTTTATATGAAAGTACTACTTTTCATTGCAATAATAGCATTCATAATAACATTTATATTATATATGCTATTGAAAAGGGATATCACAAGGATGACTGATGATATTAAAGAATATAAAAACTTAAATAGCAAAGTTTTTATAAAAACTAATTCTGTGGATAAAAATATTGGAGGGTTGACTACCGAAATCAACTCTCTAATTGACATAAAACAAAATGCAGTAAATGATTACAGAAAAATAGACCAAAAACTTAAAGAAACAGTTGCGAATATTTCTCATGATATCAGAACTCCTCTTACTTCACTAATGGGGTATATTGATTTGTTAAGCAGTGCTGAAGACGATGGAAATAGGGAAAGATATCTTGAAATATTGCAAGAGAGATCTAAATCTATGGAATTTTTATTAGAAGACTTCTATGACATAGCAAGAATTGATTCAGGTGATTATCCGATTGAGTTATCTAAAATTAATTTGTCTGCCATTCTTGAAGACAAGATTCTAAGCTATTATAATGAGTTTTCCAATAGCAGTATAGTTCCCATATTAGAGATAGAGGAAAATATAGAGATAATTAGTGATATCAGTGCTATAAATAGAATAGTATCTAATATAATACAAAATGCTCTTAGGTACGCACACAATGAAATTAAAGTAGTTCTTTTGTCAGAAGATGATAAAGCTAAGCTATTTTTCATAAATGATATAGGAGATAAAATGAGAGACATAGATGTCGATAGAATATTCGATAGATCTTATATTGGAAGTAAGAGCAGAACTTCTGGGGGGACTGGCTTAGGTCTTGCTATAAACAAAGAACTAAGTCATGCACTAGGACACGAAATATTTGCTAGAAAAAGTGAACGAAAATTTGTTATTGGCATGGAATTCGATTTAATGTAGTTTATTATTGTTTTTTATGGGTAAAATTGTGACAATGGGAGGCGCGATTATGTCTATAAGAAAATTAACTAAGGACGATTTTATTACTTCAGATTGGAGCGGTGGTACTACTACACAAGTGTATATTGAACCGGAAAATTCTTCTGTTGCGGAACAAAATTTTGATTTTAGAATCTCAACTGCTACTTGTGAATTAGACGAGAGTCCTTTTACTCCATATAATGATTATAATAGATTTATAACTCCATTAGATGGAATTATGAGGCTTGTAAATGGTGAAGAGGAAGTTAAACTTAATCCATATGATATCTATGCTTTTGGTGGAGAAGATCCCGTAACTAGTTATGGGAAAGTTAGAGATTTCAATCTAATAGTCAATAAAGATAAATACGGGAGCCTTAGACGTGTTAAATTCAATGATGAATTCGATTTTGATGTAGGTTGTAGCACTTGTATTATTTTTACAATGGATTCTGGAATAGAGTTTACCGCTAATGGTGAATCATTTGTACTTAATAAAATGGATGCAGTAATAATAAAAAATGAAAACGTAAATATTAAACTAAAAGCTGAAGATAAGGCTACGGTTTTAATTGCCACTGTTTCGTAAATAAAAAATACCATGTGCATTAGCACATGGTATTACTATTTTCTAAAGAGAATTTTATTATCTTCTAAGCTTTCTATTATTGAAAGACTCTTTAAATCGTATCCATCTTCTCTAAGTCTCTTACCACCTTCTTGAAAGCCTTTTTCAATTGCGATTCCAATTCCTGCAATTTTTGCTCCCGCTTGCTTTGCTATATCAATTAAACCATAAGCAGCATTTCCCTCTGCAAGAAAATCATCTACTATGAGAACTGTATCTTCTTCATGTATATATTTTTTTGATACAATCATTGAATAGTCTTTGTTATAAGTGTAAGATTTTACTTTTGATGTGTATAGGTCAGCGTCTACATTTGCGCTTTTAGCTTTTTTAGCAAACAATAGTGGAACGTTGAACTGCTGAGCTACAAGTATACCAAGTGCAATTCCAGAAGCTTCTATCGTCAATACTTTAGTTATATTTTCATCCTTAAAATACTCCTTTAACTCAACGGCAAGTTGCCCTATTAACATTGGGTCAATTTGGTGATTTAAAAAGCTATCAACTTTTAAGATATTATTTGGTCTTACAACTCCATCACATAAAATTCTCTCTTCTAATACATTCATTTATTCACCTCAAATAATTAATACTCATATTATATAACCAATTGAGTTGTTATTTCAAGATTAATGGGTAAAAAGAAATTAAGGGAAAAGTGGGGTGAGGAAATTGTTTCAAAATTTAATTGAGAAAAGAAGATCGTATAGAAAATATACGGATGAGAAAGTTTCGAAGGAAGATATTGAGAAAATAGTTAAAGCTGGACTTTTAGCTCCTGCTGGAAAGAACAATAAACACTGGGAATTTATAGTAGTGCAAAAACCAGACTTATTAAAAAAACTGTCAAATGCAAAACCAGTATCAGCAGAGTTTATTAGTGAAGCTAGTTTTGCAGTTATAGTGTGTGGAGATTCAACAATTAATCCAAATACATGGATTGAAGATGCTACAATAGCAGCTACATATATGCAATTACAGAGTGAAGAAATGGGAATAGGTTCTTGTTGGGTTCACATGAGGACTCCTACACATGAGTCGGGAATTATGTCTTGCGAATTTATAAAGTCAGAATTTAATATACCGCAATATCTATCTGTAGAATGTGTACTTTCTTTTGGATATCCTAATGAAACAAGGGAAGCAAGGGAGTACGGTGATTTTAATAAACAAGTTCATTTTGAAACTTATGAATAATTAGGTAGAAATACCTAATTATTTTATTTGATTGAAAAAATAGGCTTTTTAGGGTAAAATTACTATGAGTGAAATAATCGAAAACACATTTATTTAGTGGTGTATTTAATATTAGTGAAAGACTATTAATCTCTTATTCGATAAGAGATATTTTTTATATAGGAGGGATTGTATGGAGCTTTATAATACGCTTAGTAGAAAAAAAGAGTTGTTTGTGCCATTGGAAGAAGGAAAGGTAAAAATGTACAACTGCGGACCGACAGTTTATAACTATATACATGTTGGTAATGCTAGACCACTAGTTGCGTTTGATACTCTTAGAAGATATTTTATCTACAAAGGATATGATGTAGATTTCGTAGTGAACTTTACTGATATCGATGATAAAATAATCAATAAAGCAAACGACGAAGGAGTTACAACTGAAGAGATTTCAGAGAGATATATACAAGCTTTTTATGAAGATGTTGAAGAGTTAAATATATATGACTACAATATTATTAATCCTAAAGCAACGGAATACGTGGATAATATCATTGAATTTATCAGCGGTCTTATTGACAAAGGAGCTGCTTATAATGTAGATGGAAATGTCTATTTTGATGTAGACGCAGCTAAGGACTATGGGAAGCTTTCTAAAAAGAACATAGAAGATTTAATAAGTGGAGCTAGAGTAGACATTAACGATGAAAAAGAATCACCTGTTGACTTCGCATTGTGGAAGAAGAAAAAGCCAGGTGAACCTGCTTGGGATAGTCCATGGGGTGAAGGTAGACCTGGTTGGCACATAGAGTGTTCAGTAATGGCGAAATCATTATTAGGCGATTCAATAGACATTCATTCAGGTGGAGAAGATTTACAGTTTCCACATCATGAAAATGAAATTGCACAATCGGAAACCTTAAATGAAAAACCATTTGCAAAATACTGGTTACACAATGCTATGATAACTGTATA
>JAAYFG010000095.1 GCA_012728335.1 Tissierellia bacterium
AAAGATGGATGGGTCTTGTTATTCCTGGGAAATATGGATACGGGATTCACGGAACCATTAGACCAAGGGAAATTGGAATGTATGTATCCAATGGATGTATAAGAATGTTTAACTACGATATTGAGAACTTTGTATTTCCAAAGATGAAATCTGGAACACCAGTTTGGCTTGGAACAGACGCAGAATTAAACTCTTGGGGAGTTTACCAATATGTGGATAAAATTTCCAACAATCAACCTGTTAAACCAGCAGAACCAGCGCCAGTAGAAAAGCCAGCTCCAGAAGAAACTACAACTCCAATTGTAGAAGAACCTATAATTGAAAAACCAGAAGTTGAGGAACCAGCTGAGGAAATCACTGTTCCTATAACAACCATACCATAAAATAAATCAAAGTCGCTTTTAAGTGAATTTGAGAGTTTTGAAAAACTTATTCAAAAGGTCGAAAAAGGATTTACTGAGACCTTTGTCATTAGTCTTAAAGTCGCTCATTGAGCGACTTTAGTTATAATCTTTTATAGAAAGAACGTTAGCTATAAATACCGAAATCTATATTGAAAAAGATTACCGAGTATTTAGATAGCAAAACAACAGTAGATGTAATAGTATTTGTCTACGGACATACAATATAAAAGAATTTAATAAATAGTCAGGGAATTTATAGAAAATGAAAGTAGAAATTAAAGACCTTTCCCACGACGGAAGGGGAGTAGGCAGATTAAATGGAAAAGCAGTATTTGTCCAAGGAGCCTATCCAGATGAAGTTGTGGAGATTGAAATTACTAAAGAAAAGAAAAACTTTATAGAAGGAAAAGTTGTAAATATATTGGAAAAATCAGAAAATAGAATAGACAGCATCTGCAAGGATTTTTATAGATGTGGAGGCTGTCAATTTTGTGATTTTAAATATCTAGAGCAATTAGAATACAAAAAGAACAGAGTAATAAATTAATTTAAAAAATTTGCCAATATAGAAATTGACGATGTTAAAATTATCGGAATGAAAAATTTCCATAATTACAGAAATCACGTACAATTAAAAGTAGAAAATGGGGAAATTGGCTACATAAACAAAGACTTGGGAGAGGTTTTTACGCCTGAAAATTGTATTGTTGCACCAGAGAAAACAAATGAAATAATCGATACACTAAAAAACTATTCAGAACTTGAGAAAGTCAACCTAGTGGGAATTAGAGAAAATCACTTAGGGGAGATAATGCTAATTTTAGTTACAAATAGTAACATCAAAAAGCTAAATATTATTGATATCTTGGAAGATTTAAGACAAGCAAATGTGACCCATATCTACCAAAACATTAACGACAATCCAAGATACCACTACGGTAGAAAATCCATAAAATTATTTGGCGATGGAGAATTTGAGGAGGAAATCCTTGGAAACAAATTTGTACTATCGCCCACATCATTTTTTCAAGTAAATAGAACCCAAGCAGAAATCCTTTATAAAAAGGGAATTGAGAATTTAAAACTTGAAGAAAATGATAAAGTCTTAGAACTCTCCTCGGGAATAGGCACCATCACAATGGAAATAGCAAAAAATGCCAAGGAAGTAACGGCAATTGAATACTCCCAATCAGCAGTGGAAGACGGAAAACTCAATGCTAAGTTGAACAATTTAGATAATATAAAATTTATCGGGGGCAAAGTCGAAGAAAAACTGGAAGCCTTTGACAAATCCTATAGAAAAGTTTTACTGGACCCGCCAAGGGCAGGGGCAAATAGAGAGGTTATTGACGAAATAATAAAACTAAATCCAGACATAATTTCTTATATAAGCTGCGATCCCGCCACCTTGGCAAGGGATGTTGGAATATTGACAGAAAAGGGAAATTATAAGGTGGAGAAAGTTGAGATAGTGGATTTATTTCCATTGACAAGTCATGTGGAGACGGTCTGCCTGCTGACAAGAAAATAGATGTAGTTGCCCTTGAGAATGGCGTATTTACGGTGTTTTCAGGGGTTTCTTTATTTTTTGACTGAGGGTAAAATGGTGGATTTTGGGTGTGTTTTAAGGAAATAAGGTTTAGATGTTGAATTGAGCTCACCCATGGAAGTGTAGTTTTGCTTTAAGGGTTCAACCGTTTAGCAAAAGGACTAGTTGTCGTCAGTCACATCTAGGATTGAGTTGAATATCAATAATTTCCAATTGTTCATTGCTATTGTTCGTTTCTACGATTATAATATATAGTATACATTAATAAAATTAAGAAGGTGGGTTCATGGACTATATCACAACTAAAGAAGCTGCTGAAAAATGGGGTTTAACCGAACGCCGAGTACAAGTCTTATGTAGGCAAGGGAAGATACCTGGTGTAGCCCGTCTTGGCTGGGCATGGGCCATACCTAAAGATGCACAGAAGCCAGAAGATGGTAGATACAATAGGAATACTGACAAAAATAAGTAACGGAAGGTGAAGTAATATGGCGATGAAAAAGAGCGAGCTATACAGTAGATTATGGAAAAGTTGTGACCAATTAAGAGGTGGAATGGATGCCTCACAATATAAAGATTATATTCTGGTATTGCTGTTCATGAGATACGTGACAGATAAATACTACGGAAAAAGAGATGCACTCATCGAAGTTCCAGTAGGTGGGAGCTTTCATGATTTGATAAAGCTAAAAGGTGACAAGGAAATTGGGGATAAAACCAACGTTGTCATCAGAAAAATGGCCGATGCGAATGACTTGGTAGGTGTTATTACAGTTGCGGACTTTAATGATGCGGACAAGCTTGGTAAAGGAAAAGAAATGGTTGATCGCCTTACCAACTTGGTGGCGATTTTTGAGGATCCTGAGCTTGATTTTGGTGGGAATGGTGCAGATGGAGACGATATTCTTGGAGATGCTTATGAGTATCTCATGAAGCATTTTGCCACTGAATCTGGAAAAAGCAAAGGTCAATTCTACACACCTGCTGAGGTTTCCAGAATCATGGCTAAGGTTATAGGTATAGAGAAGGCTAAAAGTCAATCTCAGACCATATATGATCCAACATGTGGGGCTCGTGGTATAATAATGACACGAGCATGCAGTTGAGATAAATCAATGGTTTGAAGTCCTATCCTAAAATATAATGTATTTTATTGCAACACATAGCAAATGATTTAAAGGAGGAGGTAAAAAATGTGTTAAAAAGGTATGGTCAATATACTTATTCTTATGATGGACTAGATAATGATATTGATTTTTATTTTGAATTTAAAAATTTGGTTATTTTTACTAATAATAAAAAAACAATAAAAGATGAGGATTTATCTAAAGGGAAAAGTAATGAAATAATAATAACTATGAAAAATGGTATTGACCAAGATAATAATCCGCTGGATTTACCTCGCTATATTAGAGGAGAAATGCTAATTGTACAGGGTATTATATCTTTTTTTATTGGGTATCCAATCACTGTTTATGATGTAAAAGAAAGTACAACAAAAACATCTTCAATTCACATGGAAAAGCAAGAAACATATTTCGCTATTGGTAATAAAGATTATACATTAGTGGAAAGGCAACCCTTTTTTAGACAAATTCATTCCGAACAAAGATTTATCCTAAAATATCACTTATGCTACCATTTCTAGACCAGTTTCATTTCTATATTTGATTGGTGACATATAGCCTAGAGAGCCATGGATCCTTATATGGTTATACCAGTAAATATATTCTGATAACTGTAATTCCAATTCCTCTAATGTCTCAAACTTATTTTGATATATAAACTCTATCTTTAAAACTTTATTCATAGCCTCACTTACTGCATTGTCGTAGGGATTCCCCTTTCTACTTAAAGAACGTTTTATATTAAAGGTTTCTAAAATATTATCTATTTTTATGTTGTCATATTCCTTGCCACGATCTGAATGAAAGATCTTTATATCTTTCAATGAGTAATTACATCTTAACAATGCTTTTTCTATTAGACTGGCATCCTTATTGGGCCCAGCAGAATAACCTATTACCTCTCTATTAGCTAAGTCTACTAAGGTGCATACATAATTCCACTTGTTGCCTACTCTTACATAGGTAAGGTCACTCACAGCTACCTCTAAATTATTTCTATCATCAAATTCTCTATCTACTATATTAGAAATATTTGATTCATTACAGCCCTTGCTATGAACTTTATATTGAGCGACTGTATAGTTAGATACTAGTGCATTTTCTTTCATAATTCTGGCTATTCTTCTTCTAGAAACTTGGTAACCTAAGCTATCAAGCTTAATTTTAATCTTTCTTGTTCCATAATTATTCCTACTTCTATGAAATATATCTATTATATGTTTTTCTATTTTAGATTCTTTATCTGAAGCATCTGATTCTTCCTTAT
>JAAYFG010000010.1 GCA_012728335.1 Tissierellia bacterium
GATATTTATTGAGTTGAATTAGAGCAATATTAAACATACTATTGGCAATAGGTGGGTAAATATCTATATAATGAATTATATTAATTAGGAGGCATAAAATGGGTTTACCAAAGAATAGTGGAATTGATATTAGATGTAAATATGAAAAAGGGAATAGAAATCTTATTACTGATGTTCCTGGAATAAAAGTTGGTCATGTGACTTTAATTGATGAGGGAAAAGGGATACATACAGGAGTGACAGCAATTTTGCCTCATTCAGAAAATATTTTTCAGAAAAAGGTAATGGCAGCAACTTCGGTGATTAATGGATTTGGGAAGAGTGCAGGGCTTATACAAATTGATGAATTAGGAACAATAGAATCACCTATAATTATGACGAATACTTTTGGTGTAGGAACAGCTCTTAATGCAGTAACTAAGTATATGCTTGAAGTAAATGAAGATATAGGGAACACGACGGGAACTGTTAATTGTGTTGTTACAGAATGTAATGATTCTGAACTAAATGATATCCGTGGAATGCATATTAATGAAGAAGATGTAATCGGTGCAATAAGAAATTGTAGTGATATTTTTGAAGAAGGTGGAGTAGGTGCAGGTACTGGAATGGTTTGTATGGGAATTAAAGGTGGAATTGGTTCTGCATCTAGAATTGTAAATTGTGATAATCACAATTACACTATAGGAGCAATTCTAATGTCTAATTATGGAGTATCTGGGAATTTGATGATAGATGGTAAGAGAGTAGATACTAGAAATATACCTGAAAGCGAAAGTGAAAAAGGTTCTGTTATCATAGTTCTAGGCACTGATTTACCACTTAATGAAAGGCAGTTAAGAAGAGTTGCTAAAAGAGCTACAGTTGCATTGGCAAGAACTGGGTCTTATTTAGGAAATGGAAGCGGAGATATAGCGATTTCATTTTCTACTTCGAATATCGTGCCTCATTATAGTGAAAAAGATATTATTGAAACGAAAATGTTTCATGACGGAGCAATGGATAAAATATTTGAAGCAACTGCGGAAGTTGTAGAGGAAGCAGTTATTAGTTCCCTATATCATGGGGAATATGTAAAAGGTATTCGTGGGAAAGAGGTTTATGGATTACATGAGTATTTATAAGAGAAGATGATGGTGTAATTTTGCTGTTAAAAAGTATTCAAAAGAATTGAATTTGAATATAAATCCTAGATTTTGTTATCAAGATGTCATAAAAAGTCATGTACAAACATACATACTTATGGTATTCTATTTATAGGTGTAATTTGAATTATAATAAGCAATGAAACTATTAACTCGTTAAGTACAGAAAGAATCCATTAAATGTACACTAAAACGATAATGGATGGTTTGAAAGCTTAATACAATAATATGGAGAGTGAAAATATGACAAAAAAATTACTTAAATCATCAATAATTACTTTGATATTAATTATGACATTTATGGTTAATACGTCTGTATTTGCTGATGCTGGTGTTCAATTGGGAGAAGTTAAAGTAGTAGTAAAAATTGATACTATTCAGAAAAAGGGTATCGATGTAAATTTTAAGATGGAAGGTGCAAATAGTACTAAAAAAACAGATGATAAAGGCGAAATTTTATTTACTAATGCTGGAATAGGTGATTTTATAATAACTCCTTATGAGTTTAATTTCAATGGAGACAAATACCTTTCACTTGAAGAAGAATATACAGGTACAACGATTAATAATGAAACTGTACTAGTAAACATAGAATATAAAAAAGCTAAAAAAGTTACTTTTGAATCGGACGATAAAAAAATAAGTGAAGAACTTGTAAGGCATGGTAAGCCTGTTGACAAACCGACTGATCCAAAAAAAGAAGGATATAAATTTGAAGGCTGGCAATTAGATGGAGTAAATTATGATTTTTCTAAATTTGTTACAGAAGACATAACTTTGGTTGCAGTGTGGTCAGAAAATACAACTGATCCAGACCCTGTAGATCCAGTGGATCCTAATCCAGAACCAAAACCAGAAGAACCAAAGCCGGAAGAACCAGAAACTAAACCTGATAAAGATAATACGGACTATTCATCAATTCTTTGGAATTGGAGACACGATAGTACTGTTGAAATAAAAACTTCTACACATAGAGCTTATATAAACGGTTATCCAGATGGAACTATAAGACCTCAAGGTGAAATAACTAGAGGAGAAGTTGCTGCTATAATAGCAAGACTTCATGCAGATGCAGCTGATGTAGATTATGGTGTAGAAACTAACTATTCGGATGTTCAGTCAACTGATTGGTATGCAAAATATATTTCTTATGTAAGCGATAAAGGCTTAATGAAAGGTTATGAAGACGAAAGCTTCAGACCTGAAGAAAAAATAAGTAGAGCAGAATATGCAACAGTAGTAGCAAGATTTAAAAACTTAGATGAAGTAGATTCTAAATTTGACGATTCAAAAGAGCATTGGGCAGAAGGATATATTGGAGCAGTTTACTCTAAAGGATGGATTAGTGGATATCCAGACGGAACGTTTAAACCAAATGCTTATATATCAAGAGAAGAAGTTGTAAAAATGACCAACGGAATGCTTGGTAGAAAAGTAAACACTGAAGGCTTAGGAGAACTTAGCATTAACAAGTTTACAGACTTAGAATATGGAACTTGGTCATATTATGAAATGATAGAAGCTAGTAATAGTCATAAATATTTAGACGATAAGAAAGAGTCTGAAACTTGGAAAGAAGTACTTTAATTTTTGATAGAAAGCACCTTAAGGTGCTTTTTTTATGCCCAATAATGTATATATAGATTGAAATGATGGATGGAAATATGATTGCATAAAGTTTAAGCTTTCATTTTCAACAAGTTTTTGATATAGTATATCTAATTATAATTCAGGAAAGTGGCGATATTATGAGGAAATTTAGCAACGATTTAAAAACAGTTATTGTAAAAATAGGCTCATCATCAATAACACATGACAATGGAATCATAAACTTAGAAAGAATAGAAGAGTTGGCATGGCAGCTTTCTAATCTAAAGAACCATGGAATTAATGTAATTTTAGTTTCGTCTGGAGCTATTGCAGCAGGAGCAAAAAAAATAGGTTTAGGCTCACGTCCTAGAGATACTGTGGGTAAACAAGCGGCTTCTGCCGTAGGACAAGTTGCGCTTATGAATACTTATAATAGAGCATTTCATGAGTTTGGCTATGAAGCAGCTCAAATTCTTCTGACAAGACAAATTGAAGTGGATTCTTTAATGAGAGAGAATGCGAAGAACACATTTGAAAAACTTTCAGAAATGAACGTAATTCCAATAGTAAATGAAAATGATACCATTTCAACTTTTGAAATAGAATTTGGAGATAATGATACATTGTCAGCTGTAGTTGCAAGAATAGTAGATGCAGATTTATTGATTTTGCTTTCTGATATTGACGGTCTTTATGATGACGACCCTAGAGAAAATGAAAATGCTAGACTGATTCCAGAAGTCATAGAAATAGATGATGAACTAGAAAATATGGCGAAGGATTCCAAATCGTCAGTGGGAACTGGTGGAATGTATACGAAGATCAATGCTGCAAAAATGTGTATGGAAAAAGGAATAGATATGGTAATTGCCAATTCAGATGATTTAAAGAATATAAAGAAAATTGTAGAGGGTGAGGAAATTGGTACAATCTTTAAGAGCAAAGCTTGAAGAACTTGGTAAAAATTCAAAAATTGCCAGTAGAGAACTATATAGATTAGGGACTACTGAAAAAAATAGAGTTTTAAAGTCAATTCAAGAATCAATTGAAAGAAATAAGAAAAGAATAGTCGATGCAAATGCAATAGATATGAAAAATGGTAGAGATGTAGGTCTTGCAGAAGGTTTATTAGATAGACTTTACCTTGATGATAAGCGAGTAGACGGAATGATTGCATCTATTGATGACGTAATCGAGCTAAAAGATCCAATAGGTGTAATTGATAATATGAAGACCTTAGAAAATGGTCTAATGTTAGGAAAGAAAAGTGTTCCTATAGGAGTTATAGCCATAATATATGAAGCTAGACCAAATGTGACTTTGGATGCAGCAATATTAGGATTGAAATCGTCCAATGTAATAGTTCTTAGAGGTGGGAAAGAGGCAATTAACTCTAATAAAGCCATAGCAGATTCCATAAGAGAAGGAATCAAAGCAGCTGGATATGATGAAAATATGGTTACATTAATTGAAAACACCAGTAGAGAATCTTCAATGGAACTTATGAAACTTAAAGGATATATTGATTTACTAATTCCTAGAGGAAGTGCCAGTTTAATTAACGCAGTAGTTGAAAATGCTAATGTTCCAACACTTGAAACCGGTGTAGGAAATTGTCATGTATATGTAGATAAGAGTGCTAATATAGAAATGGCAATTAATATCATCAAAAATGCTAAAACTACTAGAATCGGTGTATGTAATGCAATGGAATCCCTATTGGTACATAAAGATGTTCCAACAGAGTTCTTTGAACGACTTAAAGAGATAATAGAACAATATAATATTGAAGTCTACGGTTGCGAAAGAAGTATGAAAGTACTTGATGATATCAAATTAGCAACTGAAGAAGATTATAAAAAAGAGTTTTTAGATTATGCAACGTCAATGAAAATAGTGGATGATATAGATGAAGCCATAGACCACATATATGTTTATTCAAGTGGACACTCAGATGTAATTGTAACAGAGGATTACAACAACTCGATGAAATTTTTAAATGAAGTAGATTCCGCATGTGTATATGTAAATGCCAGCTCTAGATTTACTGATGGCGGAGAGTTTGGTAAAGGTGCAGAGATGGGGATATCCACTCAGAAACTTCATGCAAGAGGACCAGTTGGACTTGAAGAATTAACGAGTACAAAATATATAATACTAGGTTCAGGACAGATTAGAGAGTAATTTTGACTCTATTTTAAAGGTTAGAAATATTATTTCTAGCCTTTTTATGTTAATATAAAGATATGAATTTGTTTATATAATCTGAAAAGAGTTGATAAAATGTCTAGATTGAAATATATACATGACTTTGCGAATAGATGGTATGAAAAATTTGGCAATCCTAAAACTAAATTTATAGATTTAGTAGGTAGGCGTATGGGTGAAGAGTGCAAAAACTTGGGATTTGAAATGGATATTGGCAAAGCGTTCTTTAGTAAATATGGTAATGCAGTTTCAAACTATATAGAGTTGAACAAAGTAATCGATGAGATTGATGATATAGACCTTTTAGGCTCAGCAATATTTTCTCACTGGAGATATTTTAATCACTGGGCTTATGATGCAGAAGAAATAATGGAATTTGAAAACATATCGTGGTTTTTAATTGCTCTAAGTAGATTAGTAGTGCTTTCGGGGAAAGATTCTTTTGTATTTGAAGGAATTCCTAAAAACATTAGTTTAGTATCAAATTATGCCTTTTCTGAATCGCATTACGATATTAGCAATGAAGTAAAACAGGTGTTGAATATTAACTATGACGGTCAATTGGAGTTTTCAGCTTTCAATATTGTCGGTGATATGACGAGAGAGAAAATACTTATTGTGGAACAATCTAAAGTTGAGTATATATTGAATAGTATAGCTAAATACTTACAAGGAGATTTTGAAGAAGTTTCAAAATCGAATATTGATAGTTGGCAGATGAGAATAACTAATACTGATGGGGTCGTATATAATTACAGTTCATCATTGTTTGAAAATATGGTCATTAACGGAAATGATATATCCAATCAAATAAGAGAGTTATACGAGATTGATGATTTATATGTGTTTGATGGAAATAAGGATTTAATAGAAAAAATCACCATTGAGTATTTTAGACAAACAAAGATAAAAACTGATGAAATCATAGATTCAAATGAATATATCACTTGGAATTATAACGAAACTTTAGTCTTAGATAAATTAGAAGAAAATATTGAACATATACAAAGAATAGGGACTGGATGCATAGTTACAAGGAATTTCAAAATTGAAGGTGGAGTAGAGAGCCTTTTTGAAGAACTAAACGAGAATACATTGTTTGTCAACATCGTTGGAAATCCATCTGACATTCTTGAAAATCCCAATGAAACTATTGATTATAGAATTACTATTGACTTTGAAAGAAAAACTCAAAGAATAATAACAGGAAAGTATGACAAAAATGATTTGCCTGAAGATTGGGAAGAGTTTATAGAAAATATCTTTAGGTTTATGGCATTTTATGGATTAGGAGAGATATTTGATCCATTTATATACAACAAGGTAAAAAGGCGTGAAGGACAATATATTTATTGTAGTGTTAAATTTGATGAAGGATATAAGACATATTATTATATAGCTGATGACGATAGCATTGATATTGGTGATTATGTTATTGTACCTGCAGGAGCAGAGAATTTAGAAAATATTGTAAAAGTAGTAAATATAGAGTATTTCTACGAAAGAGAAGCTCCTATACCAATAGAAAAAACTAAAACCATTATTAGAAAGTGTATAAGAGAAGATTTTTATGACGGAACAGCAGATTAATTTTGCTGTTCTTTTAATTGAAGATATATGATAAAATAATAATTATTAAAACTACATAAATATACCAAGGTAGATTCGGTATAAAATAAAAATTGGAGGAATGTAAATGAATAAAGCACCGTTTAGACACGATATCGTTGGAAGTTTTTTAAGACCTGAATCTCTTAAGAAAGCAAGAGAAGATTGTAGTAACGGCATAATTACTAAAGAAGAACTGAAACGAGTAGAAGATAATGAAATAGTTAAACTGATAGATAAACAAAAAGAAAATGGATTGAAAGCAGTTACTGACGGAGAATTTAGAAGAAGATGGTGGCATCTAGATTTTATAGAACAGTTAAATGGGATAAAAAAAGTAAGTCTTGGCGATATTGAACTATTTAATGTCAATGCAAAAGATGTAGAGTCATTTTATGTGGAAGATGAAATCAGTTTTTCACAAAATCACAGCTTCATAAATGACTTTAATTTTATGAAAGAAAATGCTGGTGACCTACTTGTAAAACAGACTATTCCTGGTCCTAATATGATTTATAACTCATATATTTTTATGAATGACAATAAAACGAGTAATCCATATTACAATAATGTCGAAAAATTTGAAAGTGATTTAGCCGAAACTTATCAGGATATAATAGAAACTTTCTATAATGAAGGATGTAAGTATCTTCAATTAGACGATACTTCATGGGGAGCACTTATAGACCCGAAATATCAGGCTCAACTAAAAGAACTAGGATATGATTACAAAGAGTTAATACAAAGATATGGAGAAGTTACGGAGAATGCACTTAAAAATAAACCTGATGATATGGTCATAACCATTCACGTTTGTCGTGGAAACTTTCAATCATCATGGTTATATGAGGGTGATTATGAGGCTATAGCTAAACGATTATTTGGAATAGAAGCTATAGATGGATTTTTTATGGAATACGATACAGATAGAGCTGGCGGATTTGAGTCCTTAAAGTATTTAAAGAACCAAAAAATTGTCTTAGGATTAGTTACAACGAAAAACACGGAAATGGAAAGTAAGGATGTATTGATTGAAAGAATCAATGAAGCTTCTAAGTATGTTCCATTAAGTCAAATTTGTATCTCACCACAATGTGGCTTTGCTTCAACAGTTGAAGGCAATAAAATGAATGAAGAAGTTCAATGGGCTAAAATTAGACTATGTAAGGAAGTCGCAGATGAAGTTTTAAAGTAAAATTGATAATTAGCAGATTTATTGGGTATATTCTATAAACGATGAATTTGACTTTTGATGAGCATCTTTTCTTTACAAGATGCTCGTTTGTATATTTAGAAGGAGAGAGCTATGGATAAATATTTTTTAACTAGGGACGATATCAAGCTTAGATATAGAGAAGATTATTTAGATAATCCTAAAGCAGTAGTAATAATAGTACATGGTTTTGCAGAACATATAGGAAGGTATGATTATGTAGCTAAGAAATTGAATGATGCAGGGTATTCTGTTTTTAGGTACGATGCTAGAGGGCATGGAATGAGCTCTGGGAAAAAAGGTCATATGAATTCATATGTGGATATGGTTGATGACCTATATGAAATATACAACCTTGTAAAGAATGAAAATCCTAATATGAAAATTTATACATTGGCTCACAGTATGGGTGGGAACATTGCGGCGAACTTTGGAATAAAACATCCTAATATATTGGCTGGGCAGCTATTTTCTGGAGCTGCTTTAGGATATTTTCAAGATGTTGATACAATGAAAAAACTAGGAGTAAGCGTATTGGGAACCATAGCTAGCAATAAATATATTTCCAACCCTGCTGGAGATATTTGTTCAGACCAAAAAGTGGTTGAAGACTATCAAAATGACCCATTAGTACTAAAAGAAGCGACACTTGGATTTTTCAAAGAGTTTTCAATAAAGGCTTCAAAGAACATATTTGATAATACTAAAAACTATAATTACCCTTGCTATTTGGGACATGGAGGAGACGATAGAATAATATCAAATAAAGCCAGTAAAAGATTTTACGATGAGATATCGTCAGAAGATAAGACCATAAAGATATATCCAGACTTATATCACGAAATATTTAATGAGAAAGTAAAAGATAGTGTAATTATTGACTATATTGAATGGCTGGACGAAAGGGCTTAGTAATAATGTTAATAGTAATATATATTTTTTAACTAGTGAATTGATGCTTCCATAAAAAATACCATTTTATAGTATAATGTAAATAATTACTATATACAGTAAAATTGTGTTATAATATTTAAGTGATGGTAAATTTTAATTAAAGGAGGTAATGAAATATGATGAAAGAACTAGGAGAAAATATAAGATCATTAAGAACTCAAGCGAATATGACATTAAAAACATTAAGTGATCTCACGGAGCTTTCCGTAAGCTATTTAAGCTTACTAGAGAGAGGACAATCAAATCCAACAATCGTAAATATTCATAAAATAAGCACGGCACTAAATGTAACTATGACGGAGCTTTTAGAGACTGAAAAACCTCAAATAAAAAGTGTTATTTATAAAGAAGATAGAAAGACTTTATATAAAAGCAATTCAGGAGTAACTTATGAATCACTCCCATTTGGAAGACAATTACGAGTTGTATTAATGACTGTTCATGAAAATGATTTAAATTTATCAGATACACATGCGACTGATGAAGTAGGATTCATTATTTCAGGGAAAATGTGTATTACATTGGGAGAAGAGTATTACTTACTAGAAGCTGGAGATTCTATTTATATTCCTGCACAAACATTTCATTCTTTCCAGAAATTAAGTGACGAAGATGTAGTTTCTTTATGGGTATATGCTCCTTTAAATAGGTAGATATAAAATAGAGTGGTCGATATAGACTCCTCTATTTTTTTATTTGATAATAATAAAATTATAGTGAAAAATGAATTATTACATAAAAAATATTGAATATACATAAAAGGGTATTGAATATACATAAAAATTATAATATAATAGAAATTAATACAATATATATATAAAGGAGGGATAGAAAGTGCCTAATATAACAATTCAAGGTGTGAGCAAAGAATTCGCAAAAGAGATATCAAATGATATGTCTAAATTTGTATCTGAAGAGTCTAAAGTTGGTGTTGAAAATGTTAAAGTATTTTATTCTCCAGTAGTTAGACTTGACGGAGAAGAAGAGATAGCTATTGATATTTATTGGATGGAAAGACCGCAAGAAGTATGTGACAAAATTGCAAGCAGAATGACTGAATATTTGAGAGAGAGAGGATATGATGAATTAATACAAATTACTTTTACAGAATTTGTAGGAAATCGTTTTTATCACAATGGAGTGCATTACTAGATAAATTTAAGGGAGGATAATATGAAATCAAAAAAAATACTGATAGTTATGTTAATAGTATTTGTAACTATATTTACAGCATGTAGTTCAGGTGGTAATAAAGAAGCGACTGGTGATGTGGATAGCTTTAAACCTGTGACACTTAGATTTGCTAATCAGCATCCAACAGATTCTATTGCATCACAATCTGATAAAGAAATTTGTGAAGAAATAGAAGAAGCAACAGATGGAAGAGTAAAAGTAGAACTTTACACAGATAGTTCATTAGGTGATTATATAAATATTTTTGAAGAACTTATGCTTGGGAGTATAGATATGGCTCATATAACGGCTGTAGAAAGCTATGATGCTAAAATGACAGGGTCGATGTTGCCATATTTAGGTTCAAATTATCAAGAATTAGAAATTGCTTATGATCCAGATAATTATTTATATAAAACAGTTTATGAAAGTGCTCAAAAATTAGGAATTAGAACTTTTGGATTTTACTGTGAAGGTTTTTCAGGAATTGGTGTAAATAAAGATGTAAAAGATGCGAATATTGCAGGTGCGAATAAGGATTCCATTGTAAGAGTTCCAGGTTTGGATAATTTTGCATTGCCAACTGCTGAGTTAGGGTTTATGACTTCTACAATAGCTTATGCAGATACATATACTGCAATACAGACAGGTGTAGTAGATGGGTGGGTAGGTGGACCACCTAATCTAAATTACTTATATTTTAGGGATGTAATTAAAAATTACTATCATTATATGTTAACTCAAGAAGCAACGCAGATAATGATGAATGAAAATACTTTCAGTTCACTATTACCGGAAGATCAAAAAGCTATTACAGATATAATTCAAAGTAAATGTAAAGATAGTATTAGATTAGCCGAAGAAGATGATAACAAATATATGGAAATGCTTAGAGATATAGGAGTTAATATAGTTGAGTTTACTGATGAGGAAAGAGCTGAATTTGCAAAAGCAATTAGAGAAAATGTATGGCCTCAATTGGCAAAGGCAACTTCGGAAGAATTTATAGATAGCATAGTAGAAAGCTTGAATAAATAACTTTTAATGAGGTGATAAAATGAAAGGTATTAGTCGAATATGGGACAAAATACAAGAATATATACTTATTATTTCTGGCTCAGCAGTTTGTATATTAATTTTTATTAGTGCATTGATGAGGTATATATTGAAGAAAGATTTTTATGGTTCGGAAGAAATAATTCTATTTATAGCTTTCTGGTTATATTTTACAGGAAGTATGTATGCGGCAAAAAAAGATACACATATTACTGCCGATATGATTAGTATATTTACTACAAATCAAAAAATAATTTACTTGTTCGGGAATATAAGAAATTTAGTTAGTTTATTTATTAATGTATTAGTTACGAAATGGTGTATTGATTATGTATTATGGTCAATTCAACTTGGTGGAAGATCAGATGTGTTTAAAATCCCTCATATAATTGGACAGATACCTATATTAATATCTTTTGCAATGTGGACTGTTTATACTTTTATGAGAACGATGAAAAGCATAGAAGAATACAAAAAAATAAGAAAAGGAGGAGAAGTTACATGATAGTAGGTATAGCATTATTAGTTTTATTAATATGTTTGGTAATTGGTGTACCTATACCGCTCGCTTTTCTTGGGTCAGCAGGAGCAGTTAGTTTTATGGGTGGATATAATACAACATCTCTTATTGTGACAGGATATAATAAATTAAATTCAATATTGCTTTTAACAATTCCTTTATTTGTTTTAGCTGGTGCAATCATAGACAAAGGTGGAATTGGAGAAAAATTAGTAGGGACAGTTGAAAAGTTTGTAGGAAGAATAAAAGGTGGATTAGGAATTGTTACTGTAGTGTCATGTGCAGTTTTTGGAGCAGTTTCTGGTAGCTCTTCAGCAACTCTTTCTTGTATAGGTTCAATAATGACACCGCGATTAAAAGAAAATGGATATTCAGAAGGACTGATAGGGGCACTACTAGCTAGTTCCGGAGTTTTAGGAATTTTAATTCCACCTAGTATGCTTATGATATTGTATGCATGGTCTAGTGGAGAATCAGTTTTAGCATGTTTTATAGCTACAGTGATACCTGGTATTGCATTAATAGTTTTATTTAGTTTAGTAAATCTATGGTATGCAAAAAGAGATCCTAATATTAAAGTATACGAAAAACTCATAGAAGATGCTAAGGAAAAAGAAGAAAAGAAAAAACTTAAAAAAGCATCAAAAAAACGTGGTGAAAGTGCTCTTCCAGCATTATTTATGCCAGTTATAATTCTTGGGAGTATTTATGGTGGAATTTTAACAGCAACTGAAGCAGCAGCGTTATCAGTAATATATGCTATCCCAATAGGAGTACTTTATTATAAGAAAATAGATATGAAAACATTCAAAGAAGCTATGATTCAAGCAGGGGAAACTTCAGGAGTTATAATGGCGATGCTTTTTTCAGTTATGATTTTAAGTAGACTGTATATATCTGAAAACCTTCCACAAATGATTCTCGGTTTTTTAACATCTATATCAGATAATCCTATAATAATTATGTTAATGGTAAATGTTTTTATGGTTATCCTAGGTATGTTAATGGATGATACTTCAGCAACAATTTTAGCTACTCCAATACTTCTTCCTGTTGTTACGGCGATAGGAATAAGTCCAATACATTTTGCAGCAATACTTGGAGTAAATATAGGTATGGGTAATATTACTCCTCCAACTGCTCCGCTGTTATATTTAGGAGGACGAATAGCTGGATCAGACGTTAAGAAAATGTTGGGACCAAATATGGCACTTATATTATTTGCATGGATACCTGTGTTAATATTAACTACATATTTTCCTAATATTGCTTTATTCTTACCTAAGTTATTAGGATACTTATAATTTTAATGAAAAGGAGACTGTTTATAATGAAACTAACGAATGAAGAACAAAGAATGTTAAATGGAGAAATGGGGGCATTTAAACAAAAAGCTTTAGAAAAAATAATTGATTATGCAAATGTTTTAGGAGCAGACGAATTATGTGAAGTTAAGAAATCAACAGTATATTTTGGAGCTCATCCATATTTAGATGTACTTGGTACAGAAGATTATGATGAAATTTTTTCCACTATGATGTTGTGTAGTGATACTGTGTATGAACTTGAAGATTTTTCACATGATTGTTTTTCGCAAACTTGTGCTGCAGGTTGCGATTTTTATAAATATAAATCTTTGAATATGGATGAAAATCTATTTAATAGAAATCGTAGTTACTTATCTGATACTAGTAAGAAAGGAGTTAGCGTTGCAGGGTCTTGTACACCTTATTTAACTGGCTGGATACCTTTGAGTGGAGAACACTTTACGACTACGGAGTCTAGTAATGTAATTATGGCAAACTCTATATTTGGTGCATATGGTAATGCAGATGGACTAGAAGCATCAGCTTGGAGCGCTATTTGTGGGCGAACTCCAAAATGGGGATTACATGTAAAAGAAAACAGGTATGCAAACTGTATATTTGAAATAGATTGCCCTAGTGAAACTGAAAAAGACTGGGACATAATCGGATATGTAATGGGGAAAAAACTTCCTCCTCAAGGACAACCAGTAATTTCTAGAGGATTTAAGCAACCTGACATTGTAAAATTGAAACAGTGTTTTGCTTCATTAGCAACTACAAGCGGTTGTGAGATATGTCATATTGTGGGAATAACTCCCGAAGCACCTGATTTAGAAACAGCACTTGGAAATAATACTAATTGTGAGGTTTATAAGATTACAGAAGAAGATTATAATGAAGCCATAGAGTTTTTATCAAATAAAGAAGGTGGCAGTTTAGAATTAGTTTCATTAGGATGTCCGCATTATAGTTTAGAAGAGATAAGAGATACTGTGGAAATATTGAATGGTAGAAAAATAGACAAAAATGTTTCAGTATGGCTATGGACCGATATTTCTACACAAGCTATGTCTGATGCGAGTGGTTATACTGAGATATTGCAAGACGCAGGTATAGAAATATTTAATAGCTCATGTCCAATGGTTATGGGGCGTGGGTGTTTGGATGGGATAAAAAGCATTGCTTTTGATGGAGCAAAACAAGCTCATTATCTTCAATCTGAAATAGATGCAAAGGTTTTTTATGGAAGTCGTAAAGAATGTTTAGAAGCAGCTATTAATGGAAGATGGGGGGAATAAAATTGGATAAAATCATTATTAAAGGTAGACCTGCGTTCAAGGGAAAAGCAGAAGGTGAAGCACTGGTTTGTCCTAATAGCATTCAAGGTTGGGCAGGTGTAAGTGATACAACAGGAGAAATAATTGAAAAAGGACATGTTGAAGAAGGAAAAAACATTAAAGATAGAATATTAGTTTTGCCGGGGAGTAAAGGTTCAAATGGCTGGTCTGGACATTTTCATTCTGCATCAGTTTCAGGATTTACTCCTGCTGGATGGATTTTTTCACAAATTGATTCACGTTCTGGTGTAGCTGCAGCGGTTTTAGAAATACCGACTATAGTAGATTTTTCGAATGATATTAATATATTTGAGATTATAGAGTCTGGAGACTGGATTGAAATGGATGGAGATACAGGAGAAGTGATTATTACTAAAAAGATTTAAGGTTGTAAAAAGAGTCGCACTGCTTTATGCAGTCACGACTCTTTTTTAAAAGGAGGAAAAAAATGAATAAGTTAATAAGTATATTTAATAATGTTTTAGGACCTATAATGACAGGACCATCAAGTTCTCATACTGCGGCATGTGCATATATAGGACAGTGTGTTAACTCACTTTTTGGGAATGATATAACAAAAGCAGATATAATTTTTGATATCAATGGATCTTATCGTAGTACTTATATTGGACAAGGTTCAAACTATGGGTTTGTTGGTGGCTTAATGGGAATGGCTCCTGACGACAGAAAATTAAAAGATTCATTAAATATAGCAAAAACTGAAGGAAGAGAATTTAATTTTATGATTGAGGATCTTGGTGAAGTGCATCCAAATACTGCTAAAATTATAGTATATGATAGAAGTGGAAAATCTGAAATGACTGTATTGACTGTATCAACAGGTGGTGGGATGTTTGAGATTACTAACATTAATGGTTTAGATACTCATATAAAAGGAGATAAGGATCAATTATTTATTGCTGTAAAGTCGGAGAAAAATATTCAAGATTTGGAATCAATTAAGAAATTGGGACATATTGAAGAGTATAAACAAGAAAAAGGAATATTATACATAATAACATTAAATAATCCTGTTTCGGAAAATTTAATAAATGTTATATCTTCCGAGGCAGATGTGATTTTTTGTGGGCAGGTTAAAAATGTTTTTCCATTTAAAGGTAAACTAGATAAGGAATATAGCTTTGGGACTTCTACAGAATTAATGAAGTACAATTTTGAAAAGCAAATGAATTTATATGAATTAGCTTTATTTTTTGAAACCGGAATAAGCTGCTTAGATGAAGAAAGTGGCATAGAACACTTATTGTACATAGTAGATTCCATGAAAAGGTCAGCGGTAGAAAAAAATAATAGTGAGAACTTTGTAATGATGAAACCTAAAGCACTTGAAATGAAAAGAAAAAAAAATTTAGTAAATTATATTGATACAGGAATTTTGAATGATATGGTAATTAAATCCATATCTACTATGGAAAGCAGTTGCAGAAGGGAAGTTATTGTAGCAGCTCCTACTGCAGGATCGTGTGGTGTAATGACAGGGGTTATAGTTGCTCTTTTAGAGAGTGGCAAATATAATAACGAAGATATCTTAAAATCATTAATGGTAGGTGGATTGATAGGGGCTTTTATTGGTAATCAAGCAACTTTTGGAGCAGAAGTAGCTGGTTGTCAAGCTGAAAATGGAGCTGCAAGTGCTATGGCTGCAAGTACAATTGCTTATTTACATGGAGGAACAAATAGTGAATGCATAGCAGCGGCGTCGTTAGCATTACAAAATTTACTTGGATTAATATGTGATCCAATAGCAGGCTTTACAGAAGTTCCTTGTATTCATAGAAATACAGTAGCAGTTTCAAATGCTGTTACTTCAGCAAACATGGTTTTGATGGGATATGATCCAATTATACCACTCGATGAAGTAATAATAGCCATGTTAGAAATAGGACATAAACTTCCTCGTGAGTTAAAATGTACTTGTGAAGGAGGATTATGTATAACACCAACAGGGAAAAAAATCGCACAAAATATAAATATTTAAATATTAAGCAGAAAACAACTATTGTAAAATAATTGTTTTCTGCTTAATATTTGATGAAAATAATTGATTCATGTATAATAATTAAAATGAAGTTAATGTAGTGGAAAATTATAGGAGTATTATTATGAAAAAGAAGATTGATGTATTTGATTATTCCAGTCATATTTTAAAAGAATTGCAGAAAGGCGTTCTAGTTACTACAAAAGTCGACGATAGAGTAAATACCATGTCTATTTCCTGGGGAACTCTTGGAATCCAGTGGAATAGACCTATATTCACTATATTTGTTAGAGAGGGCAGGTTTACTAAAGACCTATTAGAGAAAAATCCAGAATTCACAATAAATATACCTTATGGTGAAATCGATGAGGAAATAATAGAGTTTTGTGGAACAAAATCAGGTAGAGAAATAGATAAAGTCAAAGAGTTAAATCTAAGTATAGAAGAATCAGACTTAATTTCTGTTCCGGGAATAAAAGAATTTCCTTTAACACTAGAATGTAAAGTTATCTATAAACAAAAACAAGATGTTAAAGAGATACCATATAATATTATGAATGAATTTTATCCTGAAGAAGGTAATAAAGATTCTCCAAGTGATATTAGTGATATTCACACTGCTTATTATGGTGAAATAGTGAGTGGATACATCATAGAATGATAGTTTGTAATTTAATTAGGAGTAGTACAATAATACATCTGATAGAGGAGTTAAAATGGACGAGATATTGACTATTGGACTTAAGGAAATAGACTCTATATACGAATTTAATAAGATATGTTTTGAGAATGACTATTTTAATAGAGATACATGGTTGGAACTATTAGATGACTACAGGACTATCGTGTATATAATAAGCGAAAATGAATTCATAAAGTCATTTTTAGCAATCTATAACTGGAAAGATGAAGATGACTATATTAAGATAATGACCATAGGAACACATCCGGATTATAGAGGGAACGGTTATGCGCAAAAGTTAATGGAGTATATGATTGGTCAAATGACGAAAGAAGAAATGTATGTGTATAAAGGAGAGACTAGAGAATCTAATCTGAAGATGCAGAAAATATTTGAAAAACTAGGGTATGAAATTATTAGAAAAGTTGAGGGATATTATGATAATCCTGTAGAAACTGCTTATAAATACTCTTTAGAAATAGAATAACTCTATCTAAGTTAAATCTTGATAGAGTTATTTTTTGGTTATTTTAATCAAATAGACTTAATTGTGTAACTTCATTCTTGTCTTCAAAAGCATTCAAATATTGAAAAATTTTTTGGTTGCTATGTAGAATACCGTTTTCTGCACATACTTCATGGAATATTTTCATCAAATTACTATTATTAGGACTGTTGATGGAATATTGATTTCCAAAAGTCTTAATATATTTATTTTTCATTCCTGGGAAGTATTTATCCAGTTTGCTATAAAAATACTCTCTATTTCCATCTCTTAGGGTAAGTCCCATTCCGAAACAGATTATTCCATGGACTTTGGCTTCAATACAATAGTTTAATATTCCCATTAAATTCTCTTCCGTATCATTTATAAAGGGAAGTATCGGACAAAGACAAACAACTGTAGGAATTCCTGCATCATTTAAGATTTTTAGCGCTTCAAATCTTTCTCTAGTAGTGCTGACATTTGGTTCAATTATTTTGCATAGTTTTTCATCGTATGTAGTTAGGGTCATTTGAACGACACATTTTGTATGTTCATTGATTTTACTAAGTAGGTCTAAATCATTCAAGACTCTATTGGATTTAGTTATCAAAGTGAATCCAAATCCATACTCATATGCCAACGACAATGCCTTTCTAACGCTTTTTATTTCATTTTCAATGGGAATGTATGGATCTGTCATAGAACCGGTTGAGAGCATAGATTTATTACGTTTTCTTTTGAGAGTATCTTCTAGTAATTCAATAGCATTTTCTTTCACTTCGATATCTTCAAAATCATGTTGCATCTGATAACAACTACTTCTCGAATCACAATAGATGCATCCATGAGTACATCCACGATACAAATTCATTCCATTTTTAGCTGATAGTATTCCTTTAGATTGTACGAAGTGCATATTTATCATCCTTTTAATTGTAATAGCTTCTTTAAATAGCCTTCATTTAACAGATGTACAGTTTCGAACTTTCCTTTATAAAATACTGCCCAATTATTGAAAATAGAAGTAACATTTTTAGCTTTTTCAAGTGTATCTACTGGAATCGTATCATATGGAATATCATTGTCTTTGCAGTAGTTCTCTACTTGTTCTAAACAGTTTGGAATATAGGGACATTGTATTCCATAATATATAGTGAGTTTTTCACTTTCTATACTCATTTTTTTCGCATTGTCATTAATATGTGGTTTAGTTCCATCAAATGATAGTGCTAATAATTCATATTCTTCACCAGCTTTGTCAACGACTTCAAATCCGTATTGTAGTAGGAATTTTTTGTCTGATAGGAAAGGCTTCTTTTTCTTAGACGAAAGAATACATATACCTGATTTACCTTTTGATTTAGCATCATCTATACAGTATTCTAATAGATTTTTTCCATGGCCTTTGCCTTTAAAAGATCCAGATACCCATAGACAATATATGTATATATAATTATTCCCAGTAATAGGTACCCATGCAGTTTCAAGTGGTGAATACTCAATAAAAACTTTTCCTCGAGCATCAAGTTTTCTAAAGACATGTCCCTCTTTAAATCTTTCATTAAGCCATGCTTTTTTGTTATGTATCCCATTTTGATGTTTTTTATCAGCTATAGCACAACATAAATGTTCTTCTTCTAAGTTTTCATGATTTACATTGATATAATTCTCACTCATAATTGTTCTCCTTAACATTATTTAAAGTATTGATATTTTACCTAATCATAAAACGAAATAACGATAATGTATATATTAATTATATAATATAAATCATGACATAATGTGTCAAGTATTAATCTGACCTATAAGAAGATAGAAAAAGAAGGCAAAAATCGCCTTCTTTAGTAATCTGAATATTAATTTATTTGCAAACTCTAAGTGCACTGTGATATACAGGTCCAACGAATTCATTGAATTGGAATCCACATTCTATCGCTTTAGTTACGAATTTTTTAGCTTTTATTACTGCTTCTTTAGGAGTAAGTCCCGTAGCAAGTCCAGCAGTTATTGCAGCTGCAAATGTACAACCAGCTCCATGATTATGTGCAGGTGAAATTTTCTTCTCTTCTAATATAAGATATTCCACGCCATCATAATATACATCAATAGCTGTTCCGCCTTCAAGAGCTTTTCCACCTTTAATTACAACGTGTTCTGAACCAAGTTCGTGTATGATTTTAGCTGCTTTTTTAATATCTTCTACATTTTTTAGTTTTCCTAGACCAGAAAAAATACCTGCTTCTAGTAAATTTGGTGTAGACACTGTAGAAATAGGTAATAAGTAATTTTTTATTGCATCTGCAGTTTCTGGATTAAGTAAATCATCCTCACCTTTACACGCTAAAACGGGATCGATTACTACATTTTTAAGATCATACTTTTTAATAGTATCACGAATTAGTTCAACTATTTCAACTGAACCAATCATTCCTGTTTTCATCGCATCAATTTGCTCTGTTCCTGCAAGGGCAGTTTCAATTTGTGCTTCAACTACATCAACTGGAAGTGTGCTTACACTGTGCTTCCAATTGTTTTTAGGGTCCATCGTTGCTATGGTAGTCACTACTGCCATACCATATGTGCCATATTCTGTGAATGTCTTTAAGTCAGCTTCTAAGCCAGCTCCACCACTAGCATCACTTCCTGCAATAGTTAGTGTTTTTGCAATTTTCATTAAATCATCTCCGATAAATATTTTGTTAACTATAGTATAACATAGTCTTGGAAATATGAGTGAATATAATTGAACAAAAAAGGATACAATTCGTTTACAAATTCACATAAAACTATACTTTATTTAGCATGATTATACAGATAAATGTCTGATTTTATGTAATTGACAACTATATTATATTATGTTATTTTGAAAGTAATCAAAAGAGAGAGGTGTATTTATGCTCATAGCTTTATAATCAAGTAATATTTAACTTTAATAATTAGACCGGTAACTATTGGTCTTATGTATTTTATAATTAATTAGGTGATTTAGAAATTACTAAATTTACCTGGAAAGAGGATTAATAAATGAACGTAAATTTAGAAAACTATGGTTTTAATGAGCATTTTCAACAAAAAGCGTCATTATACAATGATTTATTTATTGGGAGAGTAACAGAACAACATAGAGATTTATATAAAATAATGACGGAAGCTGGAGAAATACACGGTACTGTAACTGGAAAATTAGCTTATGGGGCTGAAGACCAAACTAGTTTTCCGGCAGTAGGCGATTGGGTGATGATTGATAGGATTGAAAGCAACAAGGGAAATGCTGTAATTCACGATATATTAAAGAGAAGTAGTTTAGTTGTCAGGCAAGCTGCAGGAACAGATCAAAGTGTACAAGTAATTGCAGCTAATGTGGACACTATTTTCATATGTATGTCTCTAAATAAAGACTTTAATATAAGACGGATAGAACGTTATTTAACTATTGCTTGGGATAGTATGGCTGTACCAATAATCGTCCTTACTAAATCAGATTTATGTAATGATTTAGAAGATAAATTGTTAGAAATTGAAAGTGTAAGTGTTGGAACAAAAGTAATTGTATGCTCTTCTAAAAATGGGGAAGGATATGAAGAAATCAATTCTTGTATAGATGCAGGAAAAACTGTTGCGTTTATAGGCTCATCAGGAGTAGGAAAGTCAACTATTATCAATCATTTAATGGGTGAAGAGTTATTAGCAACAAGTGGCATAAGAGAAGATGATTCTAAAGGAAGACACACCACTACTCACAGGGAATTACTATTATTGCCAAGTGGAGGAATAGTAATTGATACTCCAGGTATGAGGGAATTACAGATATATTTAGGTGATCTAACTAAGACTTTTGAAGATATTGAAGAATTAGCTTTGAAGTGTAAATTTAGTGATTGCAATCATGAAACGGAACCTAAATGCGCCGTTAGAGCTGCTATTGAAAACGGAGAATTATCTGAAGAAAGATTTGAAAGTTATAAAAAACTACAAAGAGAAATGTCTTATGATGGTTTGAATACCAGAGCTTTGGAAAATGAGAAGCTAAATAGGATGTTTGGTGGTAAAAATGAAATGAAACAGATGAAGAAGTATATAAAAGAGAAGAATAGAAGATAGGATTATATTTTATTGATTATTCCAAGTAGAGATGATAGATATGAGGTTTAAAAGAAAAATTGCTAGGGAAATAAGAATATTAAAACAGGGTTCAAGATATATAGAAACACATGGTTACATCCAACATGGAAATACTTCTGTATACGCTCACTCTGTAAAAGTAGCTGCTCTAAGTTGTTTAATAGCATATAAACTAGGACTAAAAGTGGATTATATAACTATGATAAGAGGTGCATTACTCCACGATTATTTTTTATATGATTGGCATGATAGGAGAGCTCATGAAGGGTGGCATGGATTTCGACATCCTAGGAAAGCTTGGTTAAATGCAAAAGAAGAGTTTGCCTTAAACAGAATTGAAGAGGACATTATACTGAAGCATATGTTTCCATTAGTTCCATTTGTCCCTAGATATAAAGAGAGTTGGATAGTCTGTATTGCAGATAAAATATCAGCACTAATTGAGACATTTAGTGATATTAAAACTTTCTTTGGGAAGAAACTAGTTATGGAAGTTAAGTAAGCCATTTTAGCTGTTTATATGAATTGTTTTACTATTTCAACAAAGGAGAGTATATGAAATCAAAATACTTGAATTATATGATAATTCCATTAACGATTGTATCAATTTATATAAATTTCATGGCTTTTTTTGGTTACAAAACATTAAGTTATAAAGAAATTATAGTGACTATTATATATTTGCTCGGGTGGGGGATGTATATTTTTAAGTCAAAATCCAATAACAAAAACTTGATTTTTGCAGTAGTTTATAGTCTAATAACCATGATTTGTGGAATCGTATTATTAGCTTTGAATTATAGTCCAGGAATGATGGTAGATTTTATTATACCCTTTGCAATTATCTCGATTACACCATTATATGGACTTAATATTTTGTTTAACTATTCAAGCCTATTATTTAGCATAATTGTTATAATATTATGCATTGTGAGTACGTTAATATCTGTTAGGTATATACTTTTAAACAAAGAAAAAAGATGGTAGACTAAAATTCTGCCATCTTTTCGTATTATTCTGCTAATTTCTTCAGGGTATCACCCGAAAGTCTATAAACAGTCCATTCATCCATTGGGATTGCCCCAAGAGACTTATAAAAATCAATGCTTGGTGTATTCCAATCCAGACATGACCATTCCATTCTGCCACAGCCTCTTTCAATGGCAATTTTAGCCAGTTCCTTGAATAATTCCTTTCCGTATCCTTTACCTCTATGTTCTGGAATTATAAATAAGTCTTCTAAATAAATTCCTCCACGACCTAAAAAAGTGGAGAAATTGTGGAAGAAAAGTGCAAATCCAATTTCTACACCATCTTCTATTGCAAAGAGAACTTCTGCAATCTCTTTTTCAAATATCCACTCCTCAAGGAGTTCGTTAGTTGCAACTACTTCGTCTAGCATTTTTTCATATATAGCAAGTTCCTTTATAAAATTATAGATTAAAGGAATATCACTTTTTTCAGCATTTCTAATAACAAATTCACTCATATGTACTCTCCTTATTGTTGTTTTAATTATTATACAGTCCACACACATTATTATCAATATATTTAGTCATTATAAAAAAGCAATAGTATAAATGTTGATTTGCTTAAGTATTATTAAAAAAGATGTAAATTATTAAATAATAATTGATTTTATTTGACTTTAATCTTTATATCTGATATCCTAAGTTAAATTAATATTCAATGATTAAAGAGGTCGCGGTTTAAATCAGTAGATATCGAAAGGTTAAATCGCCGAAACACATTGTGTTGGGGTTATATTTAATAAGTATAACACTATCAATAGTAGAATGCCCATTTTACTATTGGTGGGCTTTATTCATTGAGGGCAGAAGGAAAGTTATTATAACTATGAGTGCCTTTTGCTCATAGTTTTTTTATTACAAAAAAAGGGGAATATCAAATGAAACTACTGGGAAATATGAATATCAAAGCTGATGAATTACATATAGGAGATTTTTCAATCTCATATTTAGCTGAAAAATTTGGAACGCCGTTATTCATAATCGATGAAGAAGAATTTAGAAACAAAGCTAGAAACTACAGAGATAGTTTTAGAAGCAAGACTTTGGAAACGAGAGTACTATATGCATCAAAGGCGATGTTAAACATATATACTGCTAAACTTATCCATGAAGAAAACTTGTACATCGATGTTGTAAGTGGTGGAGAACTTTTTACTGTACTAAAAGCTAATTTTCCTCCAGAAAAGATATACTTTCATGGAAATAATAAACTTGAAAAAGAATTGCTTATGGCAATAGAAAATGGCGTAGGAACTATTGTTATAGAAAATATTGATGAGATAAAAAGACTGTCGAAGCTTCTTAAAGAAAACAATGTGAAACAAAATGTATTGTTGAGAGTGAATCCAGGAATAGATGCGCATACCCATGAGTATATAAAAACTACGAAAATGGACTCTAAATTTGGTGAATCAATTTTTGATGAGAATATTTATGATATCGTAAAAGCCATGGTTGATGACGAAAATATGGTATTTAAAGGATTTCATTGTCATATAGGATCTCAGATATTTGAAAAGGAATCTTTCTTTGATGAAGCTGAAACAATGCTTAAATTCACCAAAAAAGTTGAAGAAAAACTAGATATAGAGATACCGGAAATAAATCTAGGTGGTGGATTTGGTGTCTATTATACTGAGTAAGATAGTCCTTTTGAATTGACTGCATTTTTAAAGGAATTCATTGAAGAGATAGAACGATTGATTAAAGAACTTAAACTAAATATAAAAACTGTAGATATAGAACCGGGAAGATCATTGATTTCCAACAGTGGAAGCACTCTATACACTATTGGAGGAGTAAAAGAAACATATGGTGGCAAGGATTATATTTTTATTGACGGTGGAATGACGGACAATCCAAGACCTGCACTTTATCAAGCAAAATATGAGGCTATTATAGCTAATAGAGCCGGTGAAACAGAAAAGTCTTTGTATTCCATAGCAGGAAAGTGTTGCGAGTCAGGAGACGTCCTAATTGAAGATTTTTTACTTCCGAAACCGGAAATAGGTGATTTGTTACTTATTTCATCTACTGGAGCATATAATTACTCAATGAGTAGCAATTATAATAGAATTGAAAGACCAGCGATGGTTTTTGTAAATAAAAATGATGTAAAATTGGCTGTTAGAAGGCAAACATATGAAGATTTAATTAGAGAGGATGTGTATTAGTTGAATCAGAATAAAGGAGTAGTTTTAAAGTATGGAGGTTCATCTGTTGCAGATCCACAGAAGATAAATCAAGTGGCAGATAGAATCATAAAGAGAAAAGAAAGTGGAGAAAATATTGTAACAGTAGTGTCTGCAATGGGAAAGACGACAAATGGGCTAATTGATTTAGCAAATGAGATATCTCTTAATCCAAATAAAAGAGAGATGGATATGTTACTTTCCACTGGGGAACAGATTACAATTTCACTGTTATCAATGGCTTTAAACGCAAAAGGATACAAAGCTATTTCACTTACTGGATGGCAAATTGAATTTTTGACCTTTGGACATCATATGAAAAGTAAAGTGCAAAGCATTAATGGAGATATATTGAGAAAGTATTTAGATGAAGATTATATAGTTATAGTTGCAGGTTTTCAAGGCATTGACGAAACAGGAGATATCACGACTCTGGGAAGAGGTGGCTCTGATACTTCTGCAGTGGCAATAGCTGCTACATTGGGATATTCTTGTGAGATATACACTGATGTTAAAGGGATTTATACTATAGATCCTAGAATGTATAAGGACGCTAGAAAGCTTGATAATCTTTCATATGAAGAGACTCTTGAAATGGCGAGTCTTGGAGCAAAGGTAATAGAGCCTAGGAGTGTTGAACTAGCTTGGAAGTACAAAGTGCCGCTATATGTTGCACTAAATACTAATGATGTAAAAGGGACTCATATATCAGAAGAGGGTGATAAAATGGAGAGAAATAGTATAACGAATGTGTCTATAATGGATAAGATTTTATTGGTGAATATTTCACTTGTTACTAACGATGTGGAGCTTATAAATGATATTTTCGTAAAACTTGGAAACGAGAATGTAAATATAGATATAATCAGTCAAAACAAGTTCTCAAAGGATAAGTTCTTAGTTTCATTTACGACTACGAGCGATAATAAATATATTGTGTCAGAGGTGCTGGACAAACTTGAGCTTGACTATGACTTCATTGAAAATGTAAGTAAAGTTTCAGTAATAGGTAACTCCATGAGAACTCAAGCAGGAGTGGCTTCTAGAGTATTTGAAATACTATCACAAAACTGTATTGAGTTTCATCAAGTTTCTACTTCTGAAATCAGTATTTCCTATGTGATAGATGATTATAATATAGAGAAAATAGTTGGCATATTAGTTAATGAATTTGAATTATAAATGAGTGGAGGATGATTTAAGTGTCGAGTAGAAATTTTAATGTAGCAGTAGTTGGAGCAACGGGAATGGTTGGTAGAACAATTTTAGATGTGCTGAAAGATAGAAACTTTCCAATAGAAAATCTATATCTATACTCTTCGGCAAAATCTGCAGGGGAAACGGTAGAATTTAATGGTAAGAACTATGTAGTCGAAGAGCTTACTGAAAATTCTTTTGACAGAGATATTGACGTTGCAATGTTTTCAGCTGGTGGATCTATTTCAGAAAAATTTGCTCCGATTGCAGTGGAAAAAGGCGTAGTGGTAATTGATAATAGTTCATATTGGAGAATGTTTGATGAAATCCCATTGGTTGTTCCGGAAGTAAACCCTGAAGCTGCATTTAAACATAATGGAATAATAGCGAATCCAAATTGTTCAACTATTCAGTCAGTCGTTCCATTGAGACCACTACATGAAAAACTGGGAATTAAGAGAATAGTATATAGTACATATCAAGCAGTTTCTGGATCAGGCGTAAAAGGAGTAGCCGATTTAGAAAATGGTACTTGCGAAAATTACCCATATTCAATCAGAGATAATTGTATTCCCCATATAGATTCTTTCTTGGAAAATGGATATACTAAAGAAGAGATGAAAATGATTGACGAAACCAATAAAATACTTGAAGATGATTCAATTAGAGTTACGGCAACGGCTGTAAGGGTTCCGATAAAAAACTCTCATGCAGTAAGTATAAACCTTGAGTTTGAAAATGCCTTTGAGATGGAAGAAATATTTGAATTACTTGGAAATGCTCCGGGAGTAGTTGTGGAAGATGATGTAGATAATTTAATATATCCACTTGAAGAGAATACAGATGGAAAAGATGAAGTATATGTTGGAAGAATCAGAAGGGATTTCAGTCTTGAAAATGGAATAAACTTTTGGTGTGTTGCTGATAATATAAGAAAAGGAGCTGCAACAAATACTGTGCAAATTGCAGAACTTGTTGTATCTAAACTATAGGAGGAAAAATGACTATTTTTAAGGGTTCAGGTGTTGCACTAATAACACCTTTTAAAGAAAATGGAGAAATTGATTTTGAAAAATTAAGAGAGCTTTTAGAGTTTCATGTAGAAAATGGTACAGATGCCATTGTAATTACTGGTACTACTGGAGAGGCAGCAACTATGAGCGATGCTGAACAGCTTGAGACTATTAAATTTGCAGTAGATGTAATTAATAAAAGAATCCCAGTAATTGCTGGAACTGGAAGCAACAATACAAATCATGCAATAGAATTAAGTATGGCAGCTGAAAAACTTGGAGTAGACGGGTTACTAGAAGTGACTCCATACTATAATAAAACGACTCAAAAAGGCTTAGAAGAACATTTTCTGGCGATTGCAAATGCAGTAAATATTCCAATAATTTTGTATGATGTTCCAGGAAGGACAAATATGACCATATCTCCAGAAGTATTAGAGAGACTTTCTAAACACAAAAACATTGTGGGACTAAAAGATGCAACAGGAGATTTAGGATATACAGTTGAAGTAGTTAGAAGATGTGGTGAGGACTTTGCGATTTATTCAGGAAATGACGATATAGTAGTTCCTCTTTTATCAGTAGGTGCAGTAGGAGTAATTTCTGTATCTGCTAATATAATACCTAAAGAAACTAGCGATATGGTTCATATGTATCTAGAAGGAAAGACAGTAGACTCTGCTAAAATGCAAATTAAATTCAAGAGATTTATTGATGCACTGTTTGCCGAACCAAATCCAATACCAGTGAAAGCGGCAATGAATATACTAGGATACGGTGTTGGTGGAGTAAGACTTCCACTTTTTGAAGCATCACAGGGAACGAAAGACTTACTAACAGAGACTATGAAAGAAATAGGACTGTAGGTGCAGGATGAAAATACTATTAATTGGTGCGACTGGAAGTATGGGAAAGACCATAATAGATATATGTAGTGGGAATGAAAATTATGAAATTGTAGCAGGTATAGGAAGTGGAGCAGAGGTATCTTTTCCACTTTATAGAGAATTATCAGAAGTAAAAGAAAATTTCGACATAATGATAGATTTTTCAAATCACAATTTAATTGAGAGCATTTTAGAATATGGAATTAGAGCAAAAAAACCTATAGTAATTGCAACGACAGGCTATAGCGATGAACAGACAACTCTGATAGAAGAAGCAGCAAAAGAGATTCCGATATTGTTTTCAGGAAATATGAGTATAGGTATAAACGTACTGTTAAATATAGTTGAAAATCTTTCCAAATCACTTAAAGGATTCGATATTGAAATAATAGAGAAACATCATAAATTGAAAAAAGATTCTCCGAGTGGAACTGCAAAAATGCTATTTGATAGTGCAAATAAAGGCAGAGATAATACACTTGAAGAAATTGACGGAAGAAGTGGTACAAATCTTTGGAGAGAAGAAACTGAAGTTGGAATTCACTCTGTTAGAGGTGGAACTATTGTAGGAGAACATTCAGTTATCTTTACTGGATTAGATGAAGTAGTTGAAATAACCCATATAGCACAATCCAAGAAAATATTTGCCAATGGAGCTCTTAGTGCGTGTGATTTCTTGATAGAGAAAGAAGCGGGACTATACAATATGGGAGATATATTTAAGTTTTAAAGGAGTAGGTATGGATAAGATAAAAATCGCCATAATTGGCTATGGAAATCTTGGAAGAGGTGCAGAAAAAGCTATAAATCTAACCGAAGATATGGAACTGGTTGGAATTTTCACTAGAAGGAATCCCGATGACATTGATTCAAAATCAAAAGTCTATCATATGGATGAACTTTTAGAACACAAGGGTATAATAGACGTATGCATACTTTGTGGAGGCTCTGCTACGGACTTACAAGTACAGGGACCTGAAATTTCTAAGCATTTTAATACAGTAGATAGTTTCGATACACATGCTAAAATACCAGAATACTTTGAATTATTGGATAAGTCTGCAAAAGAAGGTGGAAATCTATCTATAATTTCTACTGGCTGGGATCCAGGGCTATTTTCCATGAATAGATTGTTGGCAGAGGCAATACTTCCAGTAGGAGACACCCACACTTTTTGGGGTAAGGGAGTTAGCCAAGGACATGGAGATGCAATCAGACGAATAGATGGAGTAAAAAATGCAGTTCAATACACTATTCCCATAGAAGAAACTATTGAAAGAATAAAAAATGGTGAGAAATTAGAACTTGGTCCAAGGGAAAAACACAAGAGAATTTGCTATGTAGTTCCAAAAGAAAATGCAGATTTAGAGATTATTGAACAAACAATAGTAAATATGCCTAATTATTTTGCTGACTATGATACAGAGGTCAATTTTATTTCAGAAGAAGAATTACTGAAAAATCATAGTGGCATATCTCATGGTGGAAGAGTAATAAGAATTGGGAATACATCAGAGGATACAAAACAGGTATATGAATTTTCATTGGAGCTAGGGAGTAATCCGGAATTTACAGCTTCTGTGAATGTGGCATTTGCGAGGGCAATACACAGAATGAGTAGAGAAGGAAAAATTGGAGCAGTCACAGTATTTGATATTCCATTATCTTATCTATCTCAAATGAGCCCAGAAGATCAAAGAAAATTAATACTATAATTAAGAGCCGAAAGGCTCTTTTTTGTATTGTTAATTCCATATGAAACTATTTAATAATAATTAAATAATCTAATGAAAATGTAGTTTTAATTGATATAATAGACATAGTAATTGAGTACGGAAATATATAAGGAGGATAAAATGAAAACCATAGGTCTAATCGGAGGAATGAGCTGGGAGAGTACAGTAACTTATTATAAACTGATAAATGAAAAGATAAGGGACGAGCTAGGTGGATTACATTCTGCAAAGATACTGTTATACAGTGTGGATTTTGACGAAATAGAAAGATATCAATCAAATGATGAGTGGGATAAAAGTGGTGAAATATTAGGCGAAATAGCGTATAATTTGGAACTTGGCGGAGCTGATTTCATAGTGCTTTGTACAAATACGATGCATAAAAATTATGAGGATATCAAAGAACATATCAATATTCCATTTATCCATATAGCAGAGTGCACAGCAGATTCTCTTAAGAAGGTAAATATTAAAAGAGTCGGGTTATTGGGAACTAAATATACTATGGAACAAGACTTCTACAAAGCCATAATCATAGAAAGTGGAATAGAAGTCATAACGCCAGAAAAAGAAGATATTGAAACTATTAATTCCATTATATTTGATGAATTATGCTTAGGAGTGATTTCTGAAGAATCAAAGGAAGTTTACTTGAGAATATTGGATAAATTAGTAGAAAGAGGAGCAGAAGGCATAATATTAGGATGTACTGAAATAGGGCTTTTAATAAATCAAGAAGATACGGAAATTCGCCTATTTGATACTACTGAGATTCATGCAGAAACAGCAGCATTAATGGCAATAAGCGATTCTTAAAGGAATTGCCGATATACATAAAAGTGAAAACATAGGAGGAAATATGAAGAATATTGTTGATATTGATTTTTTAAAAGGCAAGATGAAAAATAAATCAGTTGTGATATTTGATGTAAGACACAAACTAGAAGATAAAGCATATGGGGAATATGAATACGACAAAGGACATATACCAAGTGCCATTTTCATGCCTTTTGAGATTTTAGTTGATAATGAAATTGCTAGACATGGTGGAAGACATCCTTTGCCAGATATGGATGTATTTGCAAAAGAAATTAATGAAATGGGTGTAGATGATTCAATAGATGTAGTAGTGTATGATGATGGGGACTATTCCATGGCAGGAAGATTATGGTTTATGCTTAAGCTTATAGGTAAAGAGAATGTATACATACTGAAAAATGGAATAAATGCTTGGGTTGAAGAAAAGAACACTATGGAACTAATACCAAATCTAGGAAATAAAGGCGGAGTTCTTAGTATAGACTATAAAAATCATTTACTAGTATCGATTGACGAGATAAAAAACGCTATATCTTCACAAAATACTGTAATTGTTGATTCAAGAGCCGAGGAAAGATATAAAGGGATACATGAGCCTATAGATAAAATAGCAGGGCATATCCCTTCGGCAGTAAATTATCCTTGGATGGATGTGTTAGAGTATTCAGATGCATCTATGGAAGAACTGAATCAGTACTATGAAGCATTGAGCGATTTTGAGGATATTGTATTGTACTGTGGTTCTGGAATAACTGCAACAGTGAATATGATTTTTCTAGAAGAGGCTGGTTATAAACCAAGATTATATTCAGGTGGATTTAGTGATTGGATTAGTTATGAAGAAAATGAAATAGCTTGTGAGTTATGACCATGAAAGATCGTATGGTATTAGTATAAATGTAGGCAATTGCTAATGAGTATAGTTCTGTATACTTGAGTTAATAAAATACATATAGTCAAGAATGGAGAAATAACGATTTAGTGTTGATAAATCGATGTATTTCTCCGTTTTGATATAAATGGAACGACTGTGTGCTATTGTTAATTCAGAACAACTCTTAAACTGGTCTAGTAGTTTATCCATTCAACTTTATTTTTCAACTCTTATTTCAGTTTCAAATTTATGTACAACTTATTTATTACACTTTCATAACAATTTATTAATTTAATTAAACACAGTTTAAAATAGTGTGTTTTAGGGTAAGTTTCTTCACAAGCAATTTATTCTACTACTGAATTAATTGCTTAATATTTTTATCTAAATTGAGAAAGTGAGGAGATTTGATGTCAAAGATTTTAGTATTATCTGAAAGTGATATAAATAGTATTTTAAATATGAAAATGGCAATTGATGCCGTTGAAGATGTTTACATACAGAAATATAATGGAAGTGGAGTTCTATTTCCTATGGTATTTCATGAATTTGAGCCAGGTGTTGCAGATATGGATATAAAATCTGGACACTTGGGAAGTAGTGATGTTTATGGATTAAAACTTGTTTCTTGGTTTTTGAACAATACTGACAAGAACTTACCACAGATTTATGGTACAACACTTCTTTTCGATGACAAAACTGGTGAGCCGATTGCTCTTTTAAATGCAGGTGGAGTTACTGGAATGAGGACTGGTGCAGCAGGTGCAATTGGTGGAAAATACTTAGCTAGAAAAGACTCTAAAGTATTACTAGTTGTTGGAGTTGGTGAACAATGTCCTTATCAAATTGCGGCTAGTTTAATCACAATTGAATCATTAGAGAATGTATATATTGTTAATCCCAATAATCCTGAAAAAGCAGAAGAAAGACTTGAGTTAATTAAAGATAAAGTTGCTGAATTATTGAACTGTGCAAATGTGAAGAAAGATTATTCAATTGATTTTTCACTGGATATTGAAATTGCTACGAAAGAAAGCGACATAATAATTACTGTTACTCCTTCTCAGGAACTTATGATTAAAGATGAATGGGTAAAAGATGGAACTCAGTTTAGTTGTGTAGGAGCAGATATGAGCGGGAAACAAGAAATTGATGAGAGTATTCTGAAGCGTGCTAAGATTTTTGTAGATGACATCCAGCAATCAATTAGTGTAGGCGAATGCGAGTGCGCTGTGAAAAACAATTTGATTTCTAAGGGAGATATTGCCGGAGAAATTGGTGAACTTATTTCAGGTGATGTACTGGGAAGAGAAAATGATGATGAAATAACTGTATTTGATTCTACTGGAATCGCTCTTCAAGACCTTTTGGTTTCGAAAATGATATACGATGCAGCTGTTAAGGTACAAATTGGTACTTATGTTGAGTTATAGGAGGATAATGTATGAAAATAAAACCATTTAAAGTTGAAGAGTGGATGAATGAATATGAAGACAAGGCTAAATACAATATTGCTGAAACTTGTGTTTATTCAATTTCTCTAAGTGAACTTTTCGAAATTATAGACGAAGATATTACTGAATTCTGGGAAAGATTTTCAAACAGAAGACTTACATATGGTGATATTGTAGGTAAGCCAAATTTTTTGAATGGAGTTACAAGACTTTACAAGAATATAAAACCTGAAAACATTATTCCAACTCATGGTGGTGCCGGAGCCAATAGTTTAGTGATATCTACAATAGTTGAGCCAGGGGATCATGTAATTTCTGTTATTCCTACATATCAACAATTATATTCTATCCCAGAGTCTTTAGGAGCTGATGTAAGCCTTTTGAAATTGAAAAAGGATGATGGATACTTACCAGATTTAGATACGCTTAGAACGATGATTAAAGAGAATACTAAACTTATTTGTATAAACAATCCTAACAATCCAACTGGAGCACTGATGAGCAGTGAAATGCTTATGGAAATAGTTGAAATAGCAAGGAGTGTAGATGCTTATATACTATGTGACGAAGTTTATAGACATCTAAATCAGGAAGACATTTATATTGAGTCAATAGCCGATTTATATGAAAAGGGAATTGGAGTCAGCAGTATGTCAAAAGTCTTTTCTCTTGCAGGCATAAGAACCGGCTGGATAGCAACTAGAGATGATGATTTAAGAACTGCACTACTCACTCACAGAGATTACAATCTAATTAGTTGTGGGCTATTTGACGAGGAAGTTGCAGCGATTGCTCTTAACAATAAAGATAAAATACTTGCTAGAAATCGTAAGATGATAATAGAGAACTTAGCTATCTTAGATGAGTGGGTAAAAGGAGAAAAACATATTAGTTATAGAAAACCAAGTGCTGGCACTATAACTCTTTTACACTATGATATAGAGATAGATTCTGTTAGTTTTTGCAAAGATTTGCTTGAAAAGACTGGAGTACTTCTGACTCCGGGAGATTGTTTTGAAGAACCTAAGTCATTGAGGATAGGATATGCTAGTGATACACAAGAACTCATTGATGGACTAGAGAAATTAAGTGCATATATAAAAAGCATAGAATAGATAATAGAAATCACCTTGAGATTAAGGTGATTTTCGCTTTAATAATCATATGGTTTATTATTTTTTAAAGTTGCTTCTAATTGCTTAATTCATATAATTAGGTCAATAGACACATAATTTACCTTGTGATATACTTATTCTAAGAAATTCACTGTACTTGATTAAATAATGAAAGTAGGAGATAAGATGAAAGATTTGAAAGACACTTGTAAAATTGCAGTAGTTCAAGCTGCTCCTGTGATGTTTGATAAAGAAAAATGTGTTGAGAAGACTATTGAATACATAGAAGAAGCTGCAAATAATGGGTCGGAATTAATTGTTTTTCCTGAACTCTTCATTCCGGGCTATCCATATGGTATGACATTTGGATTTACTGTAGGAAGTAGACAAGAAGATGGTCGTAAAGATTGGAAGATATACTATGACAATTCCATTTTAGTTCCAGGACCTGAAACAGAAGCTATGGGAAATGCGGCAAAAAAAGCTAAAGCATATGTTAGTATAGGCGTTTCTGAACGTGATCCGTTAAATGGTACCCTTTATAATACAAATTTGTTTTTCAATCCTGAAGGAGAGCTTACGACTGTACATAGAAAACTAAAACCTACTGGCTCGGAAAGAGTAGTTTGGGGAGACGCAAATGAAGGCTATTTTCCTGTATTGGAAACTCCTTGGGGGAATATGGGAAGTATGATTTGTTGGGAAAGTTATATGCCATTGGCTCGTGTAGCGTTGTATGAAAAAGGTGTGACCCTTTATATTTCACCTAATACAAATGATAATCCAGAATGGCAACATACTATAAAACATATTGCTATAGAAGGACGTTGTTACTTCATAAATTGTGATATGTATTTTACTAAAGATATGTATCCTGATAATCTAAATAGAAAAGAAGAAATAGACAGACTTTCTGACATAGTTTGTAGAGGCGGAAGTTGTATAGTCGATCCTTATGGACACTATGTAACTGAACCGGTTTGGGATAGAGAAGAAATCATATATGCAGAACTAGATATGGAAAAAGTTCCAATGAGTAAAATGGAATTTGACCCTACAGGACATTATGCAAGACCAGATGTATTGAAATTATGGTATGAAGACAAATAAAAGAGGTCATATGACCTCTTTTTTACTTATCAACATTTTTACTATATGGTTTTATATCCAAAAGTGGAGTTCCACTTAAAGTATCTACCCCTGAAAAAACTATCTCATTTCCGTCAATGGAAATAATTTTTATGATTGAAGAACCGATTCCATTTGGTCTATGAGGGCTCCTAGTAGAGAAGACACCAACCTTTTTGTCTGTTCCATGTGTTCTAGTAGTGATTGTGTATCCAGGCGACATATGGAAGTGGAATAATATCATGGCATATGAATTTGCCTCTATATCTTTTATCCCTTCAACATATTCTTCATCTATGTGAAGTATTCCTGTGACATTAGGATTGTTATAAGGTGAATCTGGATGGAAAGGTGGAACTTTAAAATCTTCAGGCTCTTTAAATGGAGTCTCAATTATTCCGATTGGTTTAATTAGTATTTCTTTCATCGTAACCTCCTAAGGTAATTAAATTATCTTAGTTCTCTTATTACCCAATCAGGTCTTTCTTGAAGCTCGTCAAGTTTTCCTATTGCTTTACCTGGAAATCCTTCTATGACAGTGTTATCTTCAAACACATCTCTTTGCTTAATCAATGTACCAGATTTAATCAAGCAGTTTTCTCCTATTACGCTATTATCGGATATTATTACTCCAGACTCAATGATTGTATTTTCGCCAATGATAGTTCCATGAATCATTGAATTTGGGCCTATGACCACATTATCTTTAATGATGAGTTCATTATTAGGTAGTAAGTGTAAGACTGAGTTTTCCAAAATATGAACATTGTTTCCTATTTTAATTGGGCCATGAGAATCTCCAACTATTCTAACTCCAGCTCCTATTACGCTATTTTTACCGATTTGCACATCACCTGTTGCTTCAGCCGATTCAAACAGATATGCGCTATCATCAATTATTGGATATTTATCTCCGTAATTATAAAGTTTACCCATTGATATTTCCTCCTCAGATAATTCAATTATATTTTCTGCAAAATTAGTCAAATCAATATTTCCGCCACGCATTCTCTGTATCATTGCCTTATCATCTTCTGTAAGCTTTCTTATAATTCTTCCTGGTCTGCCTACAACTACTGAATTATCAGGGATAATAGTATTTGCCGGAATTATTGTTCCTTCTCCAAAAATACACATATTTCCAACTTTGCATCCCGGAAGAAATATAGTAGAATTTCCAATTTCACACAAATCACCAATCTCTGCTCCGATTGCGACACATTTGTGGCCAAATATAGTTTTTTGCCCAACTTTTGTAGGGTTTTCTGGAGTTCCAATTATAACTGAATTTTCTAATACCCAAGATGAATTGCCTATAGTTAGAGAATCGTTTGTAGACCTAAGTATAGCACCTTGAGCTATATATACATTATTACCAAGTCTAACTTTGCCGATCAGCTTTGCTGAATCTCTTATATCGATATTATTCATAGTTCCCTCCTTTTAATAATCTGCATATATATTTTATCATATTTATGAGGTAAAGCGATAACTCTAAATATGTATAATTAGATAACTGAAATGAGAATATAGTCACTGGGAATAGATATGCAAAACACTTTTGGAAAAGATTAGGGTATAAGTACTATAATTCTATTTTAAATAAGGAAAACCTTTAAATATTATGCTGAAATCACAGGATAAAAGTTAAGAAGATACCTAGAGGTGCAATATGAATAATTCTATTTACGACAAAAAGATAAGAGAAGAATTTGCCAGACAACTGTTACTTATAGTAAATCCAGTTAAATATGAAGAGTCATACCTTAGCGATAGACCAGATATAAAAAATGATGCTTTAAGTATTGGAGTTGAAGTTACTAGTTCAATCGCTTCTGAAGTTCATAGATTTATTTCCAGAGGAAGAAAATTTTATAAGAAGAGTATCGTTACGTCAGAAACTAATTATATAAGTCAGAATAAAATAAAGTATCGTAGAGATAATAAAAACCCTGTGAGGAGTCGCTGGGATAGTTTAAGTGATATTGTAAAAGCTTATAATAGGAAGTATAAGAGTATGCAAAAAGAAGGATATGATATTTTTGAAGAAAATAATGTATTCATAAATGCAGAATTAGCTTCAAAGAGTGATATTAGAGATTTTATAGACTTTATAGGAAATAGAAAGATTACAAGAAAGGATTTTGACTATGTATATATTTACACTAGATTATTCCAAATGAATTTGGTATTTGAAATCAAATTAAAGCCTAAACACATAAAGTATTTAGAAATTACAGATGAAGAAATAGCCAATACAATCAAAAAGACTAAAGATAATGTGGATAATTTATTTTGAAAAGGAGACTAGATAGTAATTAGTCTTCTTTTTTATTGTATTAAAATATAGTCAAGGTATTTTGAGTCAAACTCTATTGAAAACCATGAAAATATTGATTGATTGTTTTTCTGTAAGATTGTATAAAAGTATAAAAATGAGGTGAATTGCGTATTTTAGTAGATTAGAGCCTATTACAATCTGAGAGTATTTTAAAGGAAATTAGTTACTATGAATTTACCAACAAAAAATTCCAAAAAAGACTTTACAAACATACAACATGTATGCTATTATATAGAAAAGTAATTAATACTTAGTTAATAGAGTATTAATTACTAAAAAAATGGCCAAAACATACAATGTGAATGTTAATTTGTTGTTTATTAATTAAGAGTTATGGGGGATTTAAAATGAAAAAGTCTAAAAAGAGATTGTTGTCACTTGTATTAGCTATAATGCTAATTATTTCCAGTCCTATTACAACGATAGCTGGACAAACTGAGGAAATAAATAACGACAATTTAGTAGTAAATGAAGTAGTAGAGGTGGAAGATGATACAGAGAATAGCTCACCAAATGATAATAATTTAGATGGTGATGTACCAAATGAAAACATTGATGAAGAATTACCAGATGAGCAATTAGAAGAGGAAGAAAATAAATCAGATGGTGAAGATGGTATATTGGATCAAATAATAGAATTGCCATTGACAGAATTAGAAGAACCTCAAAAGCTTTTTGATGAAAGTGAAATGTTTAGATTAGACTATTCAAAACTTATTGAAGTGAGTAGTTTCGCTGAATTAAAGGAAGCTATAGAGGTTAATGAGTATACTGCCAAAGTACCAAAAATTAAAATTCAAAATGACATATATATGGAAGAAACTATAACTATTGAAACATCAATGGATATAAGTGGTGTTTCAGGTGTACGTTTATATGGCGGAAATAATGGGAAGCCAATGTTTATAATAAAGAAAAGTGAAAAAATTGTTCCAATAGATCCAACGAATCCTTCTCTAGGTGTTACTGAATTGCCAACTCCTGGAACAGTTAGTTTTAATAACATCAGTTTTGAAGATAGTGGTGAATCAGTAATTTCCTTTGTAAATCCTGGTCTATATTCTGCTACTACTTTACATTTAACGAATGTAGAATTTAATAATAATAGAGCAAATAAAGGTGCGGCTATAAATATTGTATCTAATAGCACTACAATGGTAGTTTTAGAAGATGTGACTTTTATAAATAATACAGCATTAGCAAATGGTGGAGCAATATATTTAGAAAATGGGGCATCACCAGAAGATAGTTCGTTTGAAGAAACTAATATTGTGGTATCGGATAATAATGTTGAATTTATCAATAATACAGCATCAGAAAATGGTGGAGCAATTTATCATAAGGGATTAAATGGTAACGGAGTTTCAATGATGTTCTATAGTTCGATATTTGAAGGAAACACAGCAAATGATGGTGGAGCAATAATGATGGAGGATTCTTCAAATAGTGGACTTAATATTGGAGAAAATACTATATTGAATGGCAATAAAGCAAAATATGGTGGAGCGCTTGCACTGAAAAATTTAGAAGATTCAACAATTTCAATAAATTCAGAAACTGAATTTAGAAATAATACTGCAAATGATGGTGGAGCTATCTATGCTGTAAATTTATTGGAAACAGAATTTGATATAGAAAGCTCTAGTTTGTCTGGCAACAAAGCAACTGGAAAAGCAACTGTATGTGGATTGAACAATGGGTATGGAGGAGCTATCTATCTTGAAAACTACAATAGTGAAGAATATATTGTAGATATGTATTCCGTATCTTTTGAAAACAACTACGCTAATGCAAATGGAGGTGCTATAGCACTTTCAAATATAGATTTTACAGATGATGGTAATGAAGATTATGACAAACTACAATTAGGATATGATGATGATAGAGTTATTTTTGCAAATAACGAAGCTGGTAATGGATTTTTCAGCTTAAACCCTACTGAATATACTAATTTATCGAATGTTCATGGATTAAGAACAGGATATGATATAGATGTTTCAAAAGTTGGGGATTATGGAAACTATGCATATAATAATTATGATGTGAGCTTTGTAAATGGACTTTATGTAAAATATGATGGAAATGGAAATACATCAGGTACAGCACCTATTGATTCTAATAACCCTTATGAAAAAAATAGCACAGTTAAAGTCTTAGATAAAGGCGACTTAAAGAAAGATGGATATGAATTTCTTGGTTGGAAAGCCGAATCAGGGACTCTGTACAAATATGAAGATACATTTGAAATAGTAGAAAACACAGTACTATGTGCAGAATGGAAAAAAATAGAAAAACCAGTAACACCGGAAAAACCTGATCCATGGATTCCGGAATGGGATGTAACTCCTGAGTTAAATAAAGAAGATCATTATGCTTATTTAGTAGGATATCCTGATAATACTGTTAAACCTGAAGATAATATAACTAGAGCAGAAGTTAGTACCATATTTTTTAGAATGATGACGAACGATTCTAGAAATAAATATTGGAGTACCGATAATAGCTATGGAGATGTAAAGACTACTAGTTGGTATAATAATGCTATATCTACTTTGAGCAATGCAAATGCAATAAATGGATATCCTGACGGAAGCTTTAAGCCAAATGCAAAAATTACAAGAGGTGAATTTGCAACTATGGCATCAAGATTCCTTTCTGAATCTGGGAATTTAACTAACAATAAATTTACTGATGTGAAAGGAAATTGGGCAGAAAATGCAATTAATAAACTTGCCTCATTAGGATTAATAAAAGGATACAGTGACGGAAGTTTTAAACCAAATCAAGAGATTACTAGAGCTGAAGCAGTTATGCTTATGAACTCTGTTCTAGAAAGAGCACCACATAAGGATGAACTACTATCTGGTATGAAGACTTGGTCTGACAACTCAAATAGAGATGCATGGTATTATGCACAGATTCAAGAAGCGACAAACTCTCACAAATATACTAGAAAATCAAAATCCAGTATTGAAACTTGGAAAGAGTTACTTCCAATTAGAAACTGGACTGATTTAGAAAAAGAGTGGAGTAATTCAAATACTAGTAAAAATTATGGCGAAGTTATGAAGTAAAAAAAGAGACCTAAGGTCTCTTTTTTATTGCTTATATAATAAAAACTAAAACTGGTATGATTTTCAAATGATTAGACTTTAATGAATACATCTATAAGGCAGAAAAATAGACGATTATAGTTATTATAACTAATATATGCAAATACTTATTTGGATAGAATTTGCACCGCTATAAATTTATATATTAACTTTTGATATTTAATTGACTATCTTGATAAATAGTGATATGTTGAAGGTGAAAGAGAATGTTCGAACACTCTTTGAGCATGAAGTATATATCCACATAAGTAATTCAAATCACAAATACTTTTCAATAAATTCTAGACAATTATTTCATTAAAAGACAGACAAATACAGCCTAGTTTAATATCTAAAATGGTAGATATCTATTTTTGTGTGCAAAAAACTTATTAAGTTAGCATTAGTTAGTTTTGAAAGGAGTGAAATAAGGTGAATGATAATAATACAAAAAGTAATGGCATAGCGCTTATTCCATTTTTGATTTTCATAGTTGTATATTTAGGTGTAGGTCTATCTCTAGTGCTCGGAGGAGAAGAGATGGGGTTTTACCAATTTAAAGCTCCTATTGCAGTGATAATAGGTATAATCTTTGCATTTATACTTATAAAAGGGGAAATGAATAAAAAGTTTGATGTATTTGTTAGAGGTTGTGGTGAAGAAAATATAATAATAATGTGTATTATCTACATATTAGCAGGTGCTTTCTCCACTGTTTCAGAAAGTATGGGTGGCGTAGAAGCTACAGTAAACTTAGGGCTTTCAATTATACCTCCTCAATACATTACTGTAGGAATATTTATAATTGCAGCTTTTCTTGCATTAGCAACTGGAACAAGTGTAGGTACTGTAGTTGCTCTTGGACCTATCGCTATTGGATTTGCAGAAAAAGCTGGATTATCGATGCCTTTAATCGTTGCTACATTAATTGGTGGTTCGATGTTTGGGGATAACTTGTCGATAATATCTGATACAACGATTGCAGCCACAAGAACTCAGGGCGTAGAGCAATCAGAGAAATTCAAGACCAATATAATGATTGCTATCCCAGCATTTGCGCTAACGATAATATTATTGATTATATTTGGAAGGCCAGAAGTAGTTACAGAAGCTCAAGTATATGAATATAATCTCATAAAGATAATTCCTTATTTATTTGTACTTATTGCTGCGGTCGCAGGAGTGAATGTGTTTGTGGTTTTGACATTGGGAACCATACTAGCAGGTATAATTGGCATTGTAGGCGGAAGCTTTAATGCCATGGCGTTTTCTAATTTAGTGTTTGATGGGTTCAATGGTATGTTTGAAATATTCTTATTATCACTATTAACAGGTGGTCTTGCTGCTCTAGTGACTTATGGCGGAGGAATCAACTGGTTAATGGAAAAAGTAAGGGGATTCATAAAAGGGCCTAAATCTGCTCAAGTTGGAATTGCATCTATGACTTTATTGACAGACTTTGCAACTGCTAATAATACTGTCGCCATAATTATAGCTGGACCTATTGCCAAGAATATTGCCATGGAATATAAAGTTGATCCAAGGAGAACAGCGTCAATATTAGACGCATTTGGCTCTGTTGGACAAGGGTTTATTCCTTATGGTGTCCAACTATTAATGGCTGTTCAGTTCACTAATGGTGCAGTGACACCATTCCAAGTAATGCCATTACTATGGTATCAATTTGCACTGGCATTTTTTGCAATATTGTCAATATATGTACCATTTGCTAATGGCTATATTAATAAGCATCCTTGGGATTTCAATAAATGGCAACCTTTGAAGAAGTCAAAAGAAGAAGTAGTTAGTTAAAATAAGTAACTGGAGGGGAAATTATGGAAAATTTAAAGAGTATGGGTTTTAGTACAAAAGCAATTCATGGTGGATATCATGAAAATTCAGTAGGAGCTTTAGCAACTCCTATATATGCGACTTCTACATTCGTGTTTGATTCAGCTGAACAAGGTGGAAGAAGATTTGCTTTAGAAGAAGATGGATACATTTACTCACGTTTAGGAAATCCTACTGTGGCATCTGTCGAAGAAAAAGTAGCTCTTTTAGAAGGTGGAGAAGCTGCAGTCGCTACAGCATCAGGAATGGGAGCAATTGCAACAACTTTATGGGTTTCAGTTAAACCAGGAGATCATATAGTAGCTGGCAAAACTCTTTACGGTTGCACATTTGCGCTACTTAGTCATGAATTACCTCAATTTGGAGTAGAAGTTAGCTTTGTAGATCCGTCAGATTTAGATGCTGTTAGAGCTGCAGTGAAAGATAATACCAAAGTTATATATATAGAAACTCCTGCAAATCCAAATTTAGCTATAACAGATATTCAAGGAGTATCTAAAATAGCACATGAAAAAGATGACTGTATAGTTATAGTTGATAATCCTTTCTGTACTCCTTATATTCAAAGACCACTTGAATTAGGAGCAGATGTAGTTGTTCACTCTGCTACAAAATATCTTAACGGACATGGAGACGTATTAGCGGGATTTGTAGTAGGAACTAAAGAATATATGCAAAAGGTAAGATTAGTAGGTATTAAAGATATGACTGGATCTAATATGTCACCTTTTGATGCATTTTTAATAGCTAGAGGTCTAAAAACACTTGAGCTTAGAATGGAAAGACATAGTTCAAATGCCATGAAAGTAGCTGAATTTCTAGAAGGACATGAAGGCGTTGAAAAAGTTTATTATCCTGGTCTTAAGTCATTCCCACAATATGAATTAGCTAAAAGTCAAATGAGTTTACCTGGTGGTATGATTTCGTTTGAAGTAAGAGGAGGAATCGAAGAAGGTAGGATATTAATGAACTCAGTAAGATTAGCTAAACTTGCAGTAAGTTTAGGAGATGCAGAAACACTAATTCAACATCCTGCAAGCATGACTCATTCACCTTATACACCAGAAGAAAGATTGGAGTCAGGCATATCGGATAATCTAGTAAGACTATCTGTAGGACTTGAAAATGTAGAAGACATTATAGAGGATTTGAGATTAGCATTAGATTTAATAGTATAATAGATTAAGCTAGCCCATTCAGATTTAGACTGAATGGGCTAGCTTATAATTTAACTGATGAGTAATTAAAGAGTTGTAGAACAACATCATGATTAAAGCTAAAAATATCGATGTTCATTAATGAAATAAGAGTTGAGAGTGGATTTACTAGTTAAGGTTTATTAAACTTTAACTAGTTTTTTATTGTCATAAAATTAATCATGTTAATGTTTTAAACATGAGTGGTGTATATATCGACCATGTAAAATGTAGGTATATTATTGTAAAATAGCTGTAAAGTCGCTTGACGACTAAGATACACGGTGGTATATTCAATTCATGAAAACGATTTACACGCATCAGCGAAAGGTTTAAAAACATACCGAGAGATTGTTTTCTAATTATCAATAACAAGGAATAATCATCATAAAGATGTTTATTATAAAATGAAAAGGAGTGACAAAAATGAATCAAGAGAACAAAATCAAACCTAATGCGATAGCACTGTTGCCGTTTATTATCTTTATTATCACGTATTTAGGTGTTGGATTATCGCTTGTTTTAAGTGGAGATGAGATGGGTTTCTATCAGTTTAAGGCTCCAGTAGCAGTAATTATAGGTATTATTTTTGCTTTTATCCTAATTAAAGGTAAAATGGATGACAAATTTGATGTTTTTGTAAAAGGTTGTGGAGACGAAAACATCATAATAATGTGTATTATCTACATATTAGCAGGTGCATTTTCAACTGTAACTGCAAGCATGGGTGGAGTAGAGTCTACGGTAAACTTGGGACTTACAATCATACCACCACAATACATAACAGTAGGAATCTTTATAATAGCTTGTTTCTTATCATTAGCAACAGGTACAAGTGTTGGTACAGTAGTAGCACTTGGTCCTATAGCTATAGGATTTGCAGAAAAGACTGGTCTTTCAATGCCACTTATTATAGCGACTCTTATCGGTGGTTCAATGTTTGGTGATAACTTATCAGTTATTTCAGACACTACTATAGCTGCAACGAGAACACAAGGTGTTGCACAATCAGATAAATTCAAGACTAACTTGATGATAGCAGTTCCAGCAGTAGTAGTAACAGCTGTATTACTTATAATCTTTGGTAAACCAGAAGTAGTACCTCCAGCTCAAACATATGATTACACTATAATGAAAGTTGTACCTTATCTATTTGTATTAATAACTGCAATTGCAGGAGTAAATGTATTCATAGTTTTGACTTTAGGAACTTTGTTAGCAGGGGGAATTGGTCTGGCATATAGCTCTTTCAATCTGTTGGAATTTACAAACTTAGCATATGATGGATTCAATGGCATGTTTGAAATATTCTTATTATCATTATTAACTGGTGGATTGGCTTCTCTAGTGACTTATGGTGGTGGACTTGATTGGTTAATGGAAAAGATTAAAGGCTTTATTAAAGGTTCAAAATCTGCAGAAATAGGAATAGCATTGATGACATTGCTTATTGACTTTGCAACAGCAAACAATACTGTTTCAATAATTATAGCAGGACCTATTGCAAGAAGCATTTCTGAAGAATACGAAGTTGATCCAAGAAGAACAGCTTCTCTATTAGATACTTTTGCATCAGTTGGTCAAGGATTTATACCATATGGAGCTCAAATACTTATGGCAGTGCAATTTACTAATGGCGCTGTGACTCCATTCCAAGTTATACCTCTGCTTTGGTATCAATTTGCACTTGCTTTCTTTGCAATACTATCAATCTACATCCCGTTTGCAAATGGATATATCAACAAACATCCATGGGATTTTGAAAAATGGACTGTAAAAGGCAAATAGTACTATTAGATAAAATGAATTTTAAATGGATACTTATAGTACCAGTAAAATAATTTAGTTAAAATTTGAATAGGAATGAATTCGTAATAATTGTTGAGTTTATTCCTATTCTTTTTCTTCAATTAATTTATACCAAAAAATATTTTATACTCACTTGAACTCGCTGAAACAGAGAAATGGCTTATTATAGCGATTCATTACATTAAAGTGACGGTATATAAATGTACCGCTACAAGAATATAAAATAACTTTTGTTATTTTATTGACTAACTATCAAAAGAGTGATATAAATTAGGTAATGAAAACGTAACCGAAACCAAAAATGGTGCGAAATTAAACCGACAAAAAACTAGTTTTCTGTTCTTTGTCATTTCATTACGTGTAAATCTATTTATTATTGGATTTACGACTCTAAATAAGTTATATATTTTCAAATAATATATAAGAATAGATAGTTTTAGTGGGTAGTTAAATTAAATTGAAGGAAGTGAAAAAATGAAAAAAGATAGTAATATTAAGCCTAATGGTTTGGCCTTGATTCCTTTTCTAATTTTTATTGTTACATATTTGGGAGTCGGCTTATCATTAACACTTAGTGGAGAAGAAATGGGTTTTTATCAATTCAAAGCTCCTATCGCAGTAGTAATCGGTATTATTTTTGCTTTTATATTAATCAAAGGTAAAATGGATGACAAATTTGATATTTTCGTTAGAGGTTGTGGTGAGGAAAATATCATAATCATGTGTATTATCTACATATTAGCAGGTGCGTTTTCAACGGTAACTGCAAGCATGGGTGGAGTTGAATCCACAGTAAACTTAGGACTTACAATTATTCCACCTCAACTAATTACAGTTGGAATATTTGTAATAGCAAGTTTCTTAGCACTTGCAACAGGTACAAGTGTTGGTACAGTAGTAGCTCTTGGACCTATAGCAGTAGGATTTGCTGAAAAAGCAGGTCTTGCAATGCCACTAATAATTGCAACTCTTATCGGTGGTTCAATGTTTGGTGATAACTTATCAATAATTTCAGATACTACAATCGCGGCTACAAGAACTCAAGGGGTTGAGCAATCAGATAAGTTTAAAACTAATATAATGATGGCTATTCCAGCATTTATAGTTACAGTAGTATTATTGGTAATCTTTGGTAAACCAGAAGTAGTTCCAGAAGCTCAAGTTTATGAGTATAGCATAATGAAAGTAGTACCTTATCTGTTTGTACTTATAACAGCAATTATGGGAGTGAACGTATTCGTGGTATTAACTATGGGTACACTTCTAGCAGGAGCAATTGGATTAGTTGGCGGTTCATTTAATCCTATGGAATTCTCTAATTTAGTATATGATGGATTCAATGGAATGTTTGAAATATTCTTATTATCATTATTAACTGGTGGTCTTGCAGCACTTGTAACTTATGGCGGTGGACTAGAATGGTTAATGAACAAGATTAAAGGTTTAATAAAAGGAGCTAAATCTGCTCAAATTGGTATTGCAGTTATGACATTACTAGCAGACTTTGCAACAGCAAATAATACTGTAGCTATAATCATAGCAGGACCAATTGCTAGAAATATCTCTGAAGAATATCAAGTGGATCCAAGAAGAACAGCTTCACTGTTAGACTCATTTGGATCTATAGCTCAAGGATTTATTCCTTATGGAGCACAATTACTTATGGCAGTACAATTTACTAATGGAGCAGTAACTCCGTTCCAAGTAATACCTTTACTTTGGTATCAATTTGCATTGGCATTCTTTGCGATACTTTCAATATTTGTGCCTTTCGCAAATGGTTATATAAACAAAAATCCTTGGGATTTTGAAAAATGGACAGTTAAAGACAAAGCAAAATAGAAGTTATTGAGAAACTAGTTATAAAAATTGGAGGAATTAATAATGGAAAACTTAAACAAAAAAGGATTTAGTACTAAAGCAATTCATGGTGGACATCATGAAAATGCTGTAGGAGCATTAGCTACACCAATATATGCAACTTCAACATTTATATTTGATTCTGCTGAACAAGGTGGAAGAAGATTTGCTCTTGAAGAAGACGGATATATATATTCAAGACTTGGTAACCCAACTGTAACTGCAGTTGAAGAAAAAGTAGCTTTATTAGAAGGAGCTGAAGCTGCAGTAGCAACAGCATCTGGAATGGGCGCAATTTCTACAGCTTTCTGGGTTTCTGTTAAACCTGGAGATCACGTAATCGCTGGTAAAACACTTTACGGATGTACATTTGCATTGCTTAGCCATCAATTACCAAAATTTGGTGTTGAAGTAAGCTTTGTTGACCCTACAGACTTAGATGCAGTTAAAGCAGCTATGAAACCTAACACTAAAGTAGTTTACTTAGAAACTCCAGCTAACCCTAACTTAGCTATTACAGACATAGAAGCAGTTGCTAAAATTGCTCACGAAGTTGAAGGATGTAAAGTAATCGTTGATAATACATTCTGTACACCATATCTACAAAGACCACTTGAATTAGGTGCTGACGCAGTAGTTCACTCTGCTACAAAATATCTAAATGGTCATGGAGATGTATTAGCAGGATTTATCGTTGGTTCAACTGAGTTTATGACAGAAGCAAGATTAGTTGGAATCAAAGATATGACTGGTTCAAATATGTCACCATTTGATGCATTCCTAATAGCTAGAGGATTAAAAACTCTTGAAATTAGAATGGAAAAACACTGTGCAAATGCAATGAAAGTTGCTGAATTCCTAGAAGGACATGATTTAGTAGATAGAGTATTCTATCCAGGACTAAAATCATTCCCACAATATGAATTAGCTAAAAAACAAATGAGCTTACCAGGTGGTATGATTTCATTTGAACTTAAAGGTGGAGTAGAAGAAGGAAGAAAATTAATGAACTCTGTTAAACTTGCTAAATTAGCAGTAAGTTTAGGAGATGCTGAAACATTAATTCAACATCCAGCAAGTATGACTCACTCACCATATACTGAAGAAGAAAGGGCAGAATGTGGTATTTCTGAAGGTTTAGTAAGATTATCTGTAGGTTTAGA